>JAGVJG010000017.1 GCA_020051235.1 Parachlamydiales bacterium
ATTAGTGATAACAGCCGATAAGCCCCCTTTTACCATTGCATCTCGAATCCAATCGCCCTCTTTTTCTGCATAAGCAATCGTTAAGCGGTTTTGCCCACAAAACCAACCTATTTCCCAGCTACAATCTCTTCCATAAGGAGGCAATACGAGTAAAATATCTGATTTTTTCATTCCTTCGAGGTCATATAGAAAAATCATATGATCGTCAGATTGTCTTGGAGGATAGGGAATGACTAAATCTTGAGGCCGAAAAATATCAAATCCATCTAATTCTTTTGTAACAACGTTATTCCATTCTTGGGCTTCTTTATTCAGGCGAGAACAAAGATAGATCGAGGGATCGCTCGCAGCAAAACAAGTGTTTATCAGTAAAAATGTGAAAAGACATTTAATCATGCAGATAATTTACTCTAAGGGCGTTATGTCTTCCAGATGAAATCAATCGTCTTGAGGGGTACACTGAAAATATGTCTTCCCTCATATCGGGCCTACACCATATCACTGCGCTATCTTCTAACGCTCAAAGCAATGTCGATTTTTATGCCGGAATTTTGGGGTTGCGTTTAGTCAAAAAGACAATCAATTTTGATGCACCCGAAGTTTATCATCTTTATTACGGAAATGAAAAAGGGTCGCCCGGCACTATTTTGACATTTTTTCCCTATCCCGGAATTGCAACGGGACGAAAAGGAAAAGGGCAGCTTACCGTCACTTCTTTCTCTATTCCTGAAAACGCATTAGACTATTGGATGAAAAGACTGGATCACTTCAATATAGAGTATGAAACGCCGCAAGAACGATTTGATGAAGCCTTCATTTATTTTGAAGACAATGAAGGGCTAGGCTTAGAGCTCGTCGCAAATAAACGCGACAAGCGAGCGGGTTTTACTTATGGCAATATTCCCCTTGAATATTCTATAAAAGGATTTCACGGAATCACTCTTTCCGAAGAGGGTTATGAAAAAACAGCAGGACTTCTTTTGACACATATGGATCACACCCTTGTCGCAGAAAAGGGAAATCGCTTTCGTTATGTCGCAAATGAAAATCAATCGGAATACGTTGATGTCCTTTGTAATCCTGATACGTTAAGAGGATTGCCTGGAGCGGGAACGATTCATCATGTTGCTTTTGCAACAAAGAACGATGAAACGCAGCTACGTGCACGGGAACGTTTATTAAGAAATGGTTTTAACGTTACTCCCGTTCTTGATCGTCAATATTTTCACTCCGTCTACTTTCGAGAACCTGGCGGAGTTCTTTTTGAAATCGCAACCATTCCCCCCGGGTTTGCTATTGATGAAAACCCCGCACATCTTGGAGAAGCGCTTAAATTGCCTCCCTGGGAAGAAGAAAACCGCTCATGGATTGAAGCGGAACTCACGCCCCTTAACCTTGATATCTCAAAATTCAAATAATGCATTCATATAATATTGTTGAACGTGGATCGCCTATACAAAAGGCAAAAAAAGCGCTTATCCTTTTGCATGGAAGGGGAGCGTCGGCCTACGATATCCTTGCGCTTGCCGATGAATTTGTAAGCGACAGTTTTTATGTTGCCGCCCCTCAAGCCACAAACAATACTTGGTATCCCAACTCGTTCATGGCAAATGAAAGTAAAAACGAGCCCTGGCTTAGTTCAAGTGTAGAGATTGTCTTAAAGCTCATCCAAGAGACCTCTAAAGTTATTCCTCTCACAAACATTTATATTATGGGATTTTCTCAAGGAGCCTGTTTATCCCTTGAAACCACAGCAAGACATCCTAATGCCTATGGTGGGGTCGCTGCGTTTTCCGGAGGACTTATCGGAGAAGAGCTAAATCCAGAAAAATACAAAGGTTCTTTTAAAAATACACCGATCTTTATCGGCAATAGCGATGTCGATCCGCACATTCCTCTCCTTCGTACCCAAGAGTCAGCTGCTCTTCTAAAAAAAATGGGCGCTCAAGTGACTCTAAAAATCTATCAAAACATGCCTCACACCATCAATGAAGACGAAATTGAAACCGTCCGGACATTGTTTAATCTTTAGTATATATATATCTTAAGGCGAACGGTGCCAGTAGTGTCGTAAGTGCTATAACAAGCACGAGTGACGCATAAATATCTTCTTTCAAAACAAGAGAGGTGAGGCCAATGTTTGCAAAAATAAGGCCTACTTCTCCTCGTGGCACCATAGAAGTTCCGATGATAAATTTTGAGTGAAGCGATTCTTTAGTAAGAGCAAAGGATGAAAAAAGTTTTCCTGCAATCGCGGCAATTAGCAAAGTGCTCGTTAAAATCCAAATATAAGATGAGCTCCAATCAAGTAGTTTAAAATTAAGTGAAAGACCGATCGCCACAAAAAAGATAGGGGTGAACAAATGAATGATGGGCTTCATCTCCTTTTCAACTCGATGACTGAATGCTTCGTTAGATTTGAGAAATGGGAAATTGGGAGATAGTGCTAGCCCTGCCGCAAACCCACCAAGCAATTCAGGAGCCCCTAAGTAATGGGCAAGCCACGCAAAAAACAAGATTAAAGATACAATTGTAGTGGGTAAAAGACCCGGGATTTCGGTTTTTTCGCTCCATTTTTTAATGATTAGTGAAATAGTTTTTGCTACAAACGGAGTGATTAAAAAGAATAAGAGTATAAAAAGAAGTACGCTTGCTGCGTTCCACAGATTAACCGTTCCACTTGTGGCAAACTCATAAAGCATCGCGAGCAATATTATTCCTACAATATCGTCAATAACGGCGGCACCGATGATAATTTGAGATTCCTGGCTTGATTGTTTATTTAGATCTTTAAGGACTCTTAGGGTAATGCCAATGCTAGTAGCGGTAAGTGTACTTCCAATGAAAAGACTGATTAATAAATTAAAGTTAAATAGATAATAGCTAATGATAAAGCCGAGCGCAAAAGGAAGAATAATACCTCCTGTTGCTACTATAACCGCTTTCTTGCCTGCTGCTGTTAATCGGCTAATATCGGTTTCCAATCCCACTTCAAAAAGTAAAAGAATAATACCGATTTGAGCTAAGAGTTGTATAGACGGCGTTAGGTCAATCAAGTTTAAAAGGCTAGGTCCGATCAAAATGCCCGCTAAAAGCTCTCCGATCACAGACGGGGCTTTAAAATAGGCAGCTATTTCTCCCGCCAATCTTGCTGTTATTAAAATGACAACTAGTTGAATTAAAAAAGTGGCCGCTTCCATTCATCAATTTATAAAAACCCTTAGAGCTTTTAGCAATGCATTTATAAAGACATTAATATCAATGGGTTCGTTTTAATAGGGTATCTATTTTATAATAAAATTATGGATATGGAGCTTGTGCTCGTTAAAACGATCCAGCAAAAAGCCATTTTCGAACGGCTTCTTCAACTTTATGAATATGAGTTTAGCGACATCACCCAACTTCATCCAACGGAAGAGGGACATTTCATTAATGAAGAGCTCCAGAGAAACATCAAAGCCCATTTGTGTGATTGTTATCTTTTAAAGTTGGAAGGAAAGTGGGCGGGTCTCGCTGTTATAAATCTAAAGAGCTATTTGAACGGTGATCCCGACATTCGTGATGTAGGCGAATTTTTTGTTATGAAGTTGTATCGAAGACGTCGAGTCGGCCGAAAAATGGCTGAAGCTCTATTTGATCTTTATCCCGGTAGTTGGGAGATAAGACAGCTTCCAAATGCTGCCGAATCCCATGCTTTTTGGATTCGTGTGGTGGATCACTACACTCATCACCATTTCAAAGATAGATTATTAGATCATCCTCGATGGAGAGGCTATATTCAAAAAATTAATACCAAAGATCATATTCCATTGATCGTTTAATCATTTTTAAAGAAATCCCCATGATTTATACTTTTCCTAAGCATGAAAAAATTGATTCAAGGGATTGTTGAATTTCGAAAAGGGCTCACTCCCGAATACAGAAATCTTTTTGCAAAACTCGCATTAGGACAAAAGCCGGATGCGCTCTTTATTGCATGTTCAGATAGCCGCGTAGTTCCTAATCTTTTCGCCTCCACTAACCCTGGCGATCTTCTTGTTTTAAGAAATATTGGAAACCTCATCCCGCCTCCCGAATCTAAAACTGAAGAGAGCACGCAAGCGGGGCTCGAGTTTGCTATTTTTAATCTCAACATTCAAGACATCATTGTTTGCGGCCATTCTGAGTGCGGAGCGATAAACACACTCATCCAAGGGTGCAACAAAAATTGCCCCCACACAAGCGCTTGGCTCGAACATGCAAGACCCGCCCACAAGAAAGTCCAAGACGGCCTTGTCATACATCCCGGACTCAGCGAATCGAACCAGACCTCCCTCGTCAACGTGCTCCAACAGATCGAACATATTTCACGCTATCCTTTCGTTCGAGAGAAGCTAGATAAGGGGGAGCTCCGAATTCACGGCTGGTGGTTTGACATCGCACAGGCCGATGTGTACTGCTACGAACCCACATTAAATCAATTCGTTCTCATCGATGAGAATGAGTCTGAAATTATTCTTAAGCGCGTTACAAATTAATTAATTCCCACTGATCGATTAAGAGCTCATTAGTTTTCTACTCGAGAGTCGTCAAAAAATGCTGACGCATTTTCCGACCCATACACTTGTCGGGGCTCACCGCCCCCGCCCCCCGGCCATTTCTGACGTGCCCAAATCGCGTATATCGCCAAGGGCTCTCGCTCGAATGTGCTAAAGCACACCCATCGCTCACATACGCAATTTTGGCTACGCCATAAATGGCTCGGGGCGGAGCTATAGCTCCGCTTTAAACCCGCCCTTGAAGGGCGGCCACATTGCGGCAGGTGGCCTGCCGCCCTCGCCGAAGGCGAGCATCAGTTCAGATAAATGTATACCGCCCTCCAAGGGCGGGTTGAAAGCGCCCCTGAGGGGGCGCCACCGAGCCATTTATGGCGACGGGAAAAATTGCGGATGCGAGCGAAGAGCTTAGGTTGTACCTACTCGAGCGAGAGCTGCGTAAGCAGCGATTATACGCGATTTTAACCCCGCAAGAAATGGCCTTGGGGAGCGGGGGCGGAGCCTTGGGCAAAAACATTTGTTAGGGAAAAAGCTTTAGCTTTTTT
This sequence comes from Parachlamydiales bacterium, assembly GCA_020051235.1. Lineage (GTDB taxonomy): Bacteria > Chlamydiota > Chlamydiia > Chlamydiales > Parachlamydiaceae > CAZABG01. The sequence continues at coordinate 5,081 of JAGVJG010000017.1, forward strand.
CCTAACGACTCTCGAGTAGAAATTTAAGGAGTAGCGGGACGTTGAAAAAGAATTAATCTTTTTTTTCTTATGTGTTGATGATCTCTCCACCATTGGGGTGGATGACTTGGCCGGTGATGTAGGTGGCATCGGTGGAGGCGAGGAATAGAAACGCAGGGGCCACTTCGGCGGGCTCGCCGGCACGTTTCATTGGAACGTCGGACCCAAACCCTGCGACTTTTTTTGCGGGAAACGTGGAAGGTATGAGGGGCGTCCAAATGGGACCCGGTGCAACTGCATTGACACGGATTTTCTTTTTAACGAGAGCAAGTGCTAGGGAGCGTGTGAAGGCGACAATTGCGCCTTTGGTGGCTGAATAATCGAGCAGATGTTCACTTCCTCGATAGGCGGTGACGGAGGTCGTGTTGATGATGGTGCCTTTATGTTTGATAAGATGCTTTAAGGCGGCTTTGACGAGATAAAACTGGGAAAAGATATTGGTTGCGAAAGTTTGTAGTAATTGTTTTTTGGTAATCTTCTCGATCGATTTTTGAGGATGTTGTTCGGCTGCATTATTAATCAGAATATCGAGTCTTCCAAAATGAGAGGCTGTTTTCTTTACGGCCGAGTTGCAAAAGTGTTCGTCTGAAATGTCGCCTGGAATTAAAAGGCACTGTTGTCCTGCTTCTTCCACTAGTCGTTTGGTTTCTTTTGCGTCTTTGTGCTCTTTTAAATAAACCACGGCAATATTGGCACCTTCCCTGGCAAAAAGGGCCGCTACTGCCTGGCCAATTCCACTATCGCCTCCGGTAATCAAAGCCACTTTTCCATTTAATTTACCTTTGGGTTTTTCTTGTTTCAAAACCTTCGGTTGCGGCTTCATTTTCTTTTGCGAGCCAGGAGGATTCTGTTTTTGTTCCGGACGAATTTTCTTTTTCTTTTCTTTTTTCATTATTTTTTTACTTTACGATGAGTGACTTCCTCTTCCGCTTCTTCATTCACACCTGCGCTAAAGAGGGTACCTTCGGCAATTTTCGTAAGCTTTTTATCGGCTCCGCCTTCTTCTTTTAAAGTATCTTCAAGAAGATCGACGATTTTGCTATCGAATTCGAGTTGTTTTGCGAAAGCTTTTAAAGTTCCGTACGACGCTATCTCATAGTGCTCTACTTTCTGACAGGCTGCTATGATTGCGGCATCAAGAGCTGGCGATTTCGATCTTTCTGAAAGAAGCTGTCCACCTTCTTTTAATAAACCTTTCATCGCTTCACATTCTTCTTCGTAAGGTTGCATTTTTAGAATTTGAAAAATCTTTTCAATTCTTACAACTTGTTGTTGAGTTTCTTTTAAGTGTGCCGATAAAGCATCTTTTAAAGATTGTTGTGAAGCCGCTTGAATTAATTTAGGTAACGTTGCAATGATTTGATGCTCGGAACTATACATATCTGCTAGCTCTTCAACGAATAGATCAAATAAACCGTTGTCTTTCATGATCTTCTCCTTGTGAGCATATCAATGCTCATTTATTAATTATTTTATAAGTCGAAAGACTCTAGGGCCTCTAATTCATTTTTAAGATATATTTTAATTTTTAAGTATGCATTTTGAACTGCTAAATTATAAGTATTACAGCGTTTATAGCTTATGCAGGTAGGCAATAAATCTCCTACAATCCCGATCAGAGATATTATAACTAAATTTTTACCCTAAATGACTATATTTAAATAATGTAGTTATTGTGATAAATTATGAGGCAAAATTTTAGAAGGTAGCAATGCAACCAGTTCAAACTTATTTATGTAATTGCGCAGATGCCATTCCATTAACGCCAGAATTAAAAGGTCAAAAAGTTGTAAAGATTTTCCCTACTCATTCACTGTTTAATCCTCATGATTATACGAACATTCCTCCAAAAGGGGCAGAAGTTGAGCTCTATGCTTTAGAAGTGGTGAATTGTGTTGGAACCCGGTGTGTTTTATTGAATTCTAATAACGAAAGAATCGTTTTACTCGATGATTATGTTAGAAAGCCCTGCTGGATTCGATTAAAGGATTACGGAACTATTCTTAGTTCACCGCAAACACAAACACATGCCGATTATGAGTTTCATGTTCGTGTCATGTCGGGAGAGAATAATAAAGATATGCATCACTATAAGCTTGGATACGCGCCTAGCATTATTTGCTATCCTGTCATTCAAGAGTCTGTAGTGGAAACGACATCTTATAGAATGCGTGAAAGCAATATTTGAAACTCTGTAGCTTTTTCCGAATAGAGATAAAGAATCTGCTTTTCTTTAGTTTCCGCATATCCGACTATTTTAGCACCTTCATATAAAATGTAATGCTTGTAGTCGGGATTTTTGTTTCTATTGAGTTTTGCAGCATAATCCCATTCACGAGTGTGGGTGCAATAAACCACTCTTAATTGTTTAAAGCCTGATTTTGTCAGGCATTCCATAATAAAATCGTATTTTCCAAGAGTATAACCCCTAAACGAAGAGTTTATCTTTTGAAAAGAAGTTGTATCTTTTACTAATTCATCCTTTAGATGGCCATAACGATCTCGTTCTTCGGGATGTTGCCTAAGGTAATCTCGAAACTCGAGGTTTAAATTGATTTCGGGATGATCTTTCTCATAGACGTGAAGGTGAAATCCCTCTTTATTGTAATAGTCTCTTAAAGGAATGTTGTATTCACCCTTAAATTTATAGCCTAACGATTCAAAATAAAGGAGAGCTTTTGATCGGTTTTTAACTACTGCAACGATATCGATGATCGGTTTTGCCTTTAACCCGGGAACCGCCGTTGATCCAATGTGATGAATCGAGAGCACCTCTTCTTTTAAATGGGAGGCAATGCGACTTGATTCCTCATTAAAAAGAACAGGCCACATGGAATTATAAGGAGTGATTTCAATCATTTAAGCTGTGAAAGTAAGTGGTTCATATCTACATAGGCCCAATATTCAATCACTTTATTATTTTTCACTTTGTATAAACTAACGCCAGGATAGGAGACTTTTTTTCCGGTGGGGGAATGGCCTTTGAAAGGACCTTGATGTTTGCCTTCTGCTCGCCAATGCATAACCACCAAATCGTTTTGTCTAAGGATGTGAGTATTATTTACTTTTAGATCCGGAAACGCACTCAGCCACGATTGAACGACTTCTTTCATTTTACTAGGGCCTTTAAACTCTCCTAGAAGGCTATGAATAACAATATCGGGATCGAGGAATTCCTCGATTGCGGAGAGATCTTTATCGTTCCAAATTTTTAAAGCGTAAGATTCAGCGGGACATTTAGACATATATTCGAACATTTTAATAGAATGCGTGCATATGTCAAAGTTATTTTCTCCCTTATCGCTTGGCGATATCACCTTTAAAAATAGAATTTTTGTATCGCCTATGTGCCAATATTCTGCAGATGACGGCGTTCCCAACGATTGGCACTTCGTTCATCTTGGATCTCGTGCAGTGGGCGGAGCCGCTTTAGTCATGGCGGAAGCCACGGCCGTAAGCGCAAAGGGGAGAATTTCTCCAAAAGATACCGGTTTATGGAATGAAAAGCAGAAGGAAGCTTTTCGTCCCATTGTGGATTTTATTCACAAGCAAGGCTCGGTTGCGGGCATTCAATTGGCACATGCAGGAAGAAAAGCCTCTACAAAAGTGCCTTGGGAAGGATCGGGAAAAATTGATAATGGTTGGACTCCCGATGCGCCTAGTTCAGTCGCGTTTTCAGAGGACTATCCCATGCCCAAAGAGCTTACTTATGAAGGCATGAAGGAGATTGAAGAGAACTATATATCATCGACTAGCCTTGCTAAAGAGGCAGGCTTTAAAGTCATCGAGCTACATATGGCTCACGGATATCTCATGCATGAATTCCTATCTCCCTTTTCGAATCAGCGGAAAGATGAGTATGGAGGAAGCCTGGAAAATAGAATGCGCTTCCCTTTGCAGGTTGCAAAAAGAATAAGAGCCCTATGGAAAAATCCTTTATTTGTAAGAATATCGGCGACCGATTGGGCTCCATCGGGAGGATGGGATCTTGATCAAAGTGTTGTCTTTGCAAAAGAATTGAAGAAAATCGGCATCGACCTCATTGATTGTTCTTCCGGAGGAACGCTAACAAAGGCAACCATACCTATGGGCCCCGGTTATCAAGTCCCCTTTTCTGCCACTATTCGTAAGGAAGCCGGAATCGCAACGGGAGCGGTGGGGCTCATCGATAATCCCAAACAAGCAGAATCTATCATTGAAAAAGGAGAGGCTGACGCTATCTTTATGGCGCGCGAATTCCTAAGAGACCCTTACTTTCCTTTGCACGCAGCGAAAGAACTCGGGGTCAAGGTGGAATGGCCTGTCCAATACCATCGAGCTATAAATTAAGTTTATAGCTTGTACATATCCATAAATACTCGGTAATAGTCATCAAAGGTGCATAAGCCCATTTCTTCTCTTCTTTGCGCCAGGTTTTCAATGTCATCGATCGGGTGAGGGTAGGCGACTCCATTATCTATTTTTATTTGGGTGCCATAAATCTGGGGTTTGCCCTCGTTCACTAAGACTCGATCAATCAGGTAGGCAAGATCGGTTTTACTGGCCTCATTTAGAGCGACCGCCATCTTCAGTTGTTCGAGGCAGTTTTTTTGAAAGGGAAGGTCTTTATCGGAATGTTGCACAAGGAGCCACATCATGTGAGAGCCTTCATCCCCAACCAGGCTGTAACCAGGCCATCCGAAGGTGTTGATAATTTCCTTTATTTTGGGAAGGTTTTCCGCATCGATTCTCAAAACATCTTGAAATTCTTTTGATTCCCAGCATGTTTCTCGGACTTGTTGATCGTGTTCAAACATTTCTTTTATGTTATTATATAACTCAATGTTTGTAGCTGAAATTAAGAAGCAAAGAAGAAAACTAATCATTAGGGTTTCCTTTTTGAAGAAATAGATTATAATGACTTTCATGCATTGTTTGAAAGCCCATACAGGTTATTTTTTTACTCGATCCGTAATTGGATTTTTATCTCCTAAGCAGTTGATGCGGTGCGAATCATTTTTTGAATTGGTAGGTGATTTCACCAGACACCTTTCTCTTAATTTTTCCTATAAAGTAAGGCGGTTGCTCTCTCCTTCACAAGGAGCCGAATATCTTAAATGGTTGGATGCGGTAAATGAAAAAACCTTTGCGGATCAAATCATTAAGGAGATCGAAGCTTTATTTTTCTATGGATCGACGGAATTTTTAGAGCAATTTGACTGTTTTGTAGATAGTTCCACGGTAGAAAGAAAAGAGTTACACAAGCAGTTTAAAACAATGTTTAAAATCTGTAGTTCTTCGTTCAAGGAAAAATTAAGGCGTATTCGGGATATTCAAGATTTAGAAACTCATGCCGAACTTCTTGAAGAGCATAAATTGAATGTCGAAGAAGTAGGGCTTTGTGGAAGTCTTGATTTGTGTAAGTCATTTGTCCAGAAACTGCGAGATAAAGGGGTAAAAGATCTCGATGGGGTTTTGGATGAATTAAACGAGTTGATTGAAAGCGCTTCTATAAAAAAGTTACGTGAATTCTGTTCTACGAGCCTTAAAGAGGGCTCAATTTTCATTGGATATAAGCCGACCGTAGAAAAATTAGCGGGGGTCGCTCTGGATTCTCGCCAAGATGTGATGAATTTATTTATAGGGCGTTTATGTCACATAGCAATTGTTGTAAAACCTGAAAATAAATCTTTGCATCTATCTCATATTAACCAAATGAAAAAGGCGCATTCCCTCACCCCTCTTAAAAACCCTTTGATGACGCCTTACTTTTTTTTCATCTATCTGGATATTAGAAAATTACTTCCTGAGACTCTTGATGAGGAACAAATAAGACATTATTCTGAAAGATTTAATAAGAATTTTCGACATATCTCCCTCATTGAACACGAAAAACTGCTTCTTTCTAGTCCATTCGATTTATTCTTAAGGTTTTTTTCAAATCATAAAAGTTGGAGAAGTCAATCGTTAGAATCCGTTGATTTTCCTCAGAAAGAAACTCGTATGCTTTGCTCTTCTTATGTCGCGATTGTATTTCTAAAGGCCATTCAAAGTCTTAATCAAGATTTACAAGAAAAAGGATTTTGCATTTCTCATCCCTTCGGTGTCCATGAGAATGTTGAACGTATCGATATTTTGCGTCTATTATACCTTTGGAATGAACTAAAGATCATCCAACCCATTCCTGTAAATCCTACAGCCGCAAAATTTTTGGCTGCGCCTCTTGAATTTTCAATAATGTTAACAAACCCTTCTAAATAAGCCTAATAGGTGCTTTTGCATAATTTTCCCTTAAATGGAACTCGTTAGATTTTAGTGAGTTAGTTTAAATAACTGAATAGAAATTACTTCTAATTATTATTATTTAAATGGTCTTAATAATTTTTAATAAGGTGTATATTCGGCTTATAGGCATTTAACCATAATGAGGGGGAGTTATGAATAGAGATGTAGTGGAAACACAATGGGTCCAAGTTCGTGAAGTTATTCGCGACAGATTCAGCAATTTATCAGATGAAGATTTAAGACAAATCAATGGTCGTTACGATCAATTGATTTCTAAATTACAACAAAAATATGGCTATACGCGTGAAGAAGCAGAAGACAAAGTTAGAAACTTGAACTTTGACCGTTATTCAGCTACTTCGAAAAGCTATAGAGATGATTCAAGAGCAAGAGATGATAGTTCTTCCATTTTTAAATGGTTACTAGCTATCGGTATCCCTCTTTTACTTGCTCTCTGGTTATATAACAGCTATGGCCCAACAACAGCAGGCACCACAACAACTACGAACGCTACAGCACAAGAGCAATTCGTAGCTGAAACTCCAGCTGATAGAATTATTTCTAACGGCATCAGAGATCGTTTAGCTGCTAACCAAGACTTTGCTTCTGATATTGCTAATTTACAAATCAGAACCAACAACGCAGTTGTTACTTTATCGGGTACCGTACCGGATAGAGAAACTCATGACTTTGCCGTTTCTACTGCTAGAAACTTCAGCGGAGTTAGCCGAGTAGTTGACAATATCCAAGTTCGTTAATCTATAAAATGGGAGCCGTTCCGGCTCCCATTTTTTTTCTTTCTCTTCTATAATCTTTTGGCATGCATAAAGATAAATTTGGCACGCGCTTAACAAAGGCGAAAAGCAATTCTGGCAAATATAATTGGTTATTTTTAGCGGGAGGCCCTGGAGCCGATTCTCAGTATTTAAATGAACTTCTCGAATGTTTAAAGGTGCCGGGTCAGCTATGGCGAGTAGATCTGCCCGAAAATGGGAGCAATCAACTATCTGATACTTATCAAAATGACTATGATTTTGAAAAGTGGGAGCCCGCCCTAAGATATCTTTTAAAATCGATAGATAATCCCATTTTAGTGGGCCATTCCTTTAGCGGATTATATCCTTTGTTATTTCCTGAAATTGAAAATGATCTAAGAGGGCTTGTTTTGCTTAATTCAGCTACAAGGCCTTGGATAGAGAATGCGATGAAAATGGCAAAAATCAAAAACCTGCCGTCTTTTGAAAAGGAAATGGCTGAATTTTTATCCAATAAATCAGATGAGACTTTTGCTAAGGCAAGAAAGATTTTCTACCATTATTATTTCAATCCCGGCCAATTAGAAAAGGGGACAAAAATCCTTTCAAGAGCACCCTTTAATTATCATGCCTCTTGTTGGTGGCTCACAAAAGCTACTTCTATTGACTTTTGATAAACTTTTAATTCCTTCTATACCTACGTTAATAGTAGGGGGATCAGAGGATAGCGCGGTACCCTTCAAAAAAGACGAACGATACTTAAAACCAAATATTAAAATTCATGAAATCAAGGGAGCGAGTCATTTTCCCTGGCTTGATTATCCTGAAGAGGTAAATCGCTTATTTAATGAGTTTTTAAGTAACGTGAAATAAGTGCTTTTGCCCTTGGAATGCGTGCAGATAAATCCAGGTTAGATCCTTCAATGTAGTAGGCAAAAGGAAACGTTTGATTATTTGTTTCAATATAGCCGATAAACCAGCCTATAGATTGATTGGCACCTGTTTTCCCATACAATTTAAAACCGTCACATTCTTCTGAATAAAGAAGTTGTTTTGTCATATCAATCGCATATTGAGAGACAGGCAACTTAGAGTTTATAAAATTTTCTAGAAACTCAACCTGCTCTTTAGCAGAGATTTTAAGTGTTGAACTCAACCAGGAAGCAGGTAAACCTGAGCCATCTTGATTGCCATAATTAAATAGGGAGAGATACTCTTGAAAACGGCTTGTGCCTATTTCTTTAAACAATAGTTTAGAATACCAAACACAAGAATACTTCATCCAAGTTTTGGGCGTTTGGGATTGCTTCCATTGAGGTAGATAATCATCGTATCCTTCCTCATAGTTCCACGAAGGGGTATTTTCATCCTTTAAAAGGCCAAGATCATATCCCATCAAAGATAAGGCTATCTTGAATGTCGAACAGGGAGAAACTCGTTTGTCAACATCTCCCATTGAATGATTTAGAAAATAAAAGGTTTCCGGATTGTAGGAGAGAGAGAGTCTATCAGCTAAGAATTGGCCCAATAATTCATAGGAATTAACCACTTTAGAAGCGAGTGTAAAGTCATGATCGATTGTAAAATCGTTGGGAAATGCGATAGCATACATGCCTGCCTTTGAAGCCGCTTCCACGCCGGCGGAAGAATCTTCAATGACTATGCAATGTTCAGGAGCAACCTTTAATCTTTTAGCTGCCTCTAAATAGATGTAGGGTTTTGGTTTATTTTTCCCCTCAGGATCATTAATCATTACTAGATCGTCTGATCCTGAAATAACCAAATCAAACAAATCTTGAAGGCCGATTTGCTTTAGATTTTCTTGGATTTCTCTTTGTGGGGCAGATGAGGCTAGGGCTAATTTGAAATTCTTGTTTTTATGAAGCCATCGTACAATATCAATCATCTCATGAATGGGTTTTACACCCTGTTTTTGTAATTTTTTATAGCGTTCATTCTTAACAGCTATAACTTCATCTGAAATATCGATTTGTTTGATTTCTTTGATTTTTGCAAGAATGGCTTTCGAACTATATCCGGCAACGGCTTTATATTCATCAAGCGATAAATCAACTCCATAAAGCTCAAGCGATTCTTTCCAAGCTTGAAATTTTAAATATTCCGTATCAACTAATACCCCATCACAGTCAAATATAATGGCCTCAGGAGGATTTGCGAAAAGCCCGAATATCATAAAAATAAGGGTGGATAGAAGTTTCATAGGATCCATAATAACAGAGGCTTAACGAATAATAAAATTGAATTTGAAGTAAATAAACACTTGAAACATCCTCGGTATTATGAAGAAAAAGGATTTTCCTGTAGAAAATGTACGTCGTTTCATTGAGCCAGGACCCATCGTTCTTGTAAGTTCCTCCTACAAAGGTGAGCATAATATTATGACTATGGGATGGCATATGATTATGGAGTTCGTACCGTCCCTCATCGGGTGCTATATTTGGACCGAGAATCACAGTTTTGACATGATAAAGAAGAGCGGAGAGTGTGTCATTAATGTTCCAACGGTTGATATGGCATCTACCGTCGTAAAGATTGGGAATTCATCGGGTCGGGATACCGATAAATTCGAGGCATATAATCTTACCGCTGAAAAGGGTAAGAAAGTAAAAGCCCCTCTTATTAAAGAGTGTTATGCAAACTTCGAATGCAAGCTATATGACAAAAGTCTTATCAATAAATATAACTTATTCGTTTTCGAAGTAGTAAAAGCTCATGTTGCAACTACACCGAAATTTCCCCAGACAATTCACTATAGGGGTGATGGCCTCTTTATGATCGCCGGTCCCACCACCTCCAAATTTAAAAAAGGCTTCAAGCCCGAAATGCTTTAGTTGTGAGTAATCTCATCAATATGCCTTTGTTGGTAAAGGATGGAGTTCTCAACGATGGCGCGGAAGGTTGGAAGACTGATTTCCAAAGGAACTTCAAGTTCATTAGACTTTTCAATAATAATTTTTTCTTGATCCGCGACTCTTTGACGATCATCCGCAATTTTTGAGTCTTTAGATTTAATGTCCCCGGCCCTTTTTACATAAGCGGTTCTTTCTGCAAGCAGTCTTAAAATCTCAGCATTAATCCGATTCATCTGAACGCGAATATCGGAAATGGTATGGCACGATTCTTTAGCAACATCATAATAAGAGCTCAAAGTTGTTTCTTCTGCGAAAGCGAACGAAACGACTAATAGAGAAACTATAATATATTTCAAAGCATCACCTATCTTAAATTTTGTATTAAGAACATAACACTTCATGGGCATCATCAGAAAGATAAAGTATACTTAGAGTATGATGACATCCGCTGATCTAAGTAGTTTTATCCTGAATATGACTCCGGAAAAAGGAGTATTTGGAGAGCACAGGTTTAAAGCAGATAACAAAACTCTTACCTATTCAGAAATTGCAGGTGATATTTTAAACCTGTGCTCTAGATCGGAAGAGC
>JAGVJG010000169.1 GCA_020051235.1 Parachlamydiales bacterium
AGGAATAATCTTCCAAAATGGCGAGCAAATCTTCCAACCCAGCAAATATAGCGTAGCCAGCCTGAAAAGGGAGTTTCCTGAAGAAATAATCAAAAATCGCCTGATGGTCCTTTTGCCCCTTTAAAAAGTAGGCCTGAGCCATAGTAAGTTGGTATTTGTCAGTATAACTGCCGGTAAAATTAATCATTGATTTATACTCGTTAATCATGAAAGTTTGGTGCCGTAAATTCTATCACCGGCATCGCCTAAGCCAGGTAAGATGTAGCCCTTTTTGTGGAGGTTTCCTTGTGACGGATTAAGTACCTTGCGAATCGCCTCAACTAGCTCATCTAACAAGGCAATAGTCAAGCCAAGTCATTCTACAATGACTTGGAAATCAGGTGAATGCAAATTTTCGGATCCTTCACCCTTAAAAGCCCCATATCAAGCAGTAAGCCCCCATTGCGATATGCAGCCAAGCCGGTCAAAGCATCCAAGTCAGTCACTTGAATTCCGATTTGTTCGAAAAGATTTTATTTTTTGATCTACTTAGCTTTTAAATTTGCGGTATGGAAAAAATTAACTTACTATGGGCCGATTATATACATATCAATTAATTAATATTTAAAGGCTGTAATTATGACATCATCAAAAACTGAGCTTGAAAAAAAGATAAATTCACAAAATAAAAAACACATTACTCCTTTAAAAGAAGCCTTTGATAGAAAAGATTTTAATTTGCTATTTAGAAGAGCCTGTTCTGAGCAAGATACACTCGATCTTGCCAAATATCTTTATTCAAATAAAGAAGAATTTAACATTGATCCCAACGGCCATGGCCCATCTGGAAACCGAGCATTGGATATCGCTATCGATTCTACATCAAAGGCAACAGTTTTATTTCTTCTTATGCAGGAAGAGGTCGACGTCTCTGACACGATGCGAGAAAAAATAAAAAAGAATGCTGCTGTTTCTAATTTTTTAGCTAATAAACTAACCAAAATTCACACGGAACAATGCAAAAAACTAATGCCTATGGCTACGCGCTTTTCAAAAGGTAGCCAAGATGCTGAGACTAAATGTATTCAGCTAATGCTCCATGTGGAAAAACTAACATCAATCTTTGAATCGATAGAATTAGATATTGCAATCGATGAAGAGCTAGAAATTTCCACCATGCTCAAGTTAATTGATCAAATAAATATTGAAAATACGAATACAATGAATTTTTATAATGAGTTTGAAAATACATATTCCACACATAAACCCTATTTTTGCGCCCAACAAAAATTATGGGAAGGCCCAGAATCAGCCAATGCTCATACCGAAGAAATGTTAAGTAGTTATGAAGAACTCTTAGTAAAATGCATGGAGATACTTCCTCCGCATATAAGTAAAGTGAATGCAGCACAGTCGAAAATGAAGCTTATCAAATCTTTAGTTCTTATGACTGTTCATATTCTCGCAAGCATTAAGGATGAAAAATCTGTTATTCAAGCAGTACCAGAAACAGATCAAAGTAATCTTGTTCAAAACTCTTTCTTTCAGTCACCTGAAAAACAACAGGAATTACAAAAGTCTAATACCCCAGATCAAAAACCAACCATGAATAAACCAACTCCAGCAAAGCCAATTAAAGACTCTGCTCAAAAGGAAAGAGTGGTTTCACAATCAAAACCTAAAAGTACTAGTAGTCCTGATCCGATTCCTGAAACCCTTCGCATCACTTCGAAAAAGTTAAGAGCGCTTAAACAAAAAGGAGAAATTAAATTACAACCGGTTATGAAACTTCTTGAATCACTTACTAAAGAAACAAACATAACAATGGAAAAAACTACATGTGGATTTATTCTCAAATCGCCAAGTACCATTACTTCTTTTCATCGCCCTCATAAAAAAGATAAGGGTGTCGATAAAAAGGCTGTAACAAATGTGATTGCTCTTTTAGACAATGAACGAATACGGTTACAAAGCTAAGTTTGCAATAGGGATGAAATTAACCTACTATGCGCTAATTATTCTCATATCGATTAATATTTAAAACAGGTTGTAATCATGTCATTCTCAAAAACTCAGCAGCTACCCCCAGAAATTGAACTTAAAAACAAAATAAAAAAATTAGATACCTCTGAAGATAATCCCCTATTCAAAGCCTTTGAGAAAAAAGACTTTAACCTGATGTTTAGAATCGCCACAGTTTCTCCTGACACCCTCGAAATTATGCAATATCTTTATTTACACAAAGAAAAATTCGAGATAGACCCCAATAAACCGGGAGGGTCTGGAGAAGCGCCGCTGGATATTGCGATTGAAAATAAATCAACAGAAACCGTTGTGTACCTTCTTAAACTAAACGAAGTGAATGTTAGTGATGAACACAGAAAAAATATAAAAACTCGATTTGGTCATTCGTTTGGAAAAGCTGAAATCTCAGAATCTTATATTCGAATGAGCAATAGTCTTACTAAATTGCTAAAGAGTATTCCTGCTGAGGAGGATAAATGCCTTACGATGATTAACAATAGTTGTCATTCAGACATGATAAGTCAATTGGCAGAAACTCGCAGCGAAGGAAAGAAAAACATTAGTTTTTATAATGCTGTTAAAACATTGTTAGAAGGCTGTAATGAAATGCGGTTTATAATCCATCCAATGGTTGAACTGTATGATGAATTTGAAGAAAAGCACTTAGTGTACCTGTCCTATTCAAATGCACACGAAAAACTGGCAGGAAAGGCCATCGTCAATAACATAAATATAGAATCTCTCCTTAACACTAGAATAACATACAAAATGGAACTGGATCGCTTCCGAAAACGGAAAGAAATCTTACTCGATCATATTGAAGATTTTGTGAAAGTACAAAAAGACATTTTAACTCTTATTCTAGATATGCGGGAAAAAGTCTTAGCCAAGAATCAATCTGAGAAAAGCCCAAGTGAGGAAGGCCCCAGTTTTGAAAACCCAAAAATCACAGCTAAAGAAACAAGCAACAATGAGCTCACTCCAAAAAATACGGCGCCTATTTTAGTTCAAAACTCTCTCTTTAAAGAGCCTACTACTGAAAAGCTAAAAACACAAAAGCAAGAACTAATAAAAGAATCTCCTAAAGCAGCAGTTAAAAAATCTGTTAATCAAGAAAAAGAAGTTCAGAAACTAACGCATAAAAACACAACAAAAACGAACAAAATTTCCGATAAATTTGATGTTTTATTAGATGATATAACAGCCTTAAAACAAAAAGGGGAAGTAAAATTAAACGCCTTTTTGAAAATTTTTGAGTCGCTTGCTGAAATTATCAATATCGAAATTAAAGATACCAGCAGTGGCTATCTAATCAAAGACCAGAAAGATCCAAACAATAACTTTTCATTTCACCGACCACACAATGGGCATGGCGTTGATAAAAAAGCCGTCAGTCAAGGAATCAATTTTGTTGAAAGCAAAGGAATGGGGCTTTGATTGCTTTGATTTATTTATACCCGAGGTCATCAAAATACTAAGTTTTGCTGTAGGGTGGGCAAAGCGCAGCGTGCCCACCGCTGCCGATCTTTGGCCGTAAGGGTGGTCCCTATGGTAAAAAATGAACGAAGGGAAAAATATATGATTATGAGACTCTTTGAGAAATCCTCTCTGGAGGAGGAAATATCTAACGAACAATCGACACTTTCATTTCAGTTTGAATCAGAAAGCAAGTCGAATGGCTATTTTGTCGAATTTGAAAAAATAAATGCAGAGGAAATATGCATGGTCTTTATCACTTATTCTGAAACGGGAAAAGAAATCACTCATTCCTCGCTTGTTGAAAAGATACCCTCGGAAGCCCTGAATAATGTCGCCAAAGCGGCAAGCAATGGATATGATTTATTTATACACACTCTAAAAAATTTACATACCGGCAATGACCGGGTTCAGGATTTTATAAAATGGGGTGTATGGGATGTTGAGCGTGCTTTTATGAAACAGCAATCTGGAATTTCTTTGGGTTTAAAGTGACTGCTTTGCCTTGCAATGTTTTTCCATCAATTAGAATCCGATCTATAGGCAAAATAATGTGGCTAGAGTCGGCAATTTAATTTGGCTCTTTACAATCAAGGCTACTGCGACTTGTTCAAATTTTGGTGGGTAAAGCAGCGCGTGGACAGGCTTACAGCGAGTAAAAAATTGAGTTAAACTAATTAATTCAACTCAAAACTCCTTTACCTACTATGACCTTTACACGCTATTTCTTGGTCGGTGGAGCCGGTTTTATTGGCTCCCATTTCATCGATGCACTTCTTGGTCAAGATACCATTGAGAAAGTCACCGTCTATGATAATTTTTCTTCCGGCCAGGAATGGCATTATCAACACCATCAATCCGATCCGCGTCTCGTCATTTTCAGAGCAGATGTCAAGGACTCCTTCACACTCAACGAGGCGATGGCAGGGCATGAGGTAGTTATCCATTTTGCAGCAAACCCTGATATCTCTCGCGCTGTTCTTGAACCTAGCATCGATTTCACTGAGGGGCTTTTTTTAACCCATCAAGTATTAGAAGCAGCGCGCTTAACGAAGGTTAAACGTCTTTTATACACCTCAGGCAGCGGGGTTTATGGGGAGGTTGATGAGGACAGTGTTGAAAACCAAGGGGGGATGTATCCTATTTCCACCTATGGGGCATCTAAACTGGGAAGCGAGGCTTTTATCTCAAGTTATTGCCACCTCTTTGGCTTAAGCGCATGTCTCTTTCGTTTTGCCAATGTCGTAGGGCCTCGTCAGACTCATGGGGTGGGCTATGACTTTATAAGAAAATTAACAAAAAATCCCCACAGCCTTGAAATCCTAGGCGATGGCTTGCAATCGAAGTCCTATATTCATGTCTCTGATGTGGTGTCAGCAGTTCTTCTTGCAAACGAGAAATTAACAAGCAAGATCGAGGTCTACAATGTGGCAACAAATGATTCTATTTCCGTTAATGAAATCGCTAAACTAACAGTCGAATGTATGAACCTCAATGAACCTGCTGATTTTAAGTATAGTGGCGGCGATCGAGGATGGAAGGGCGATGTACCTAGAGTCCGTCTCAACACGGATAAAATTCGCACCCTGGGTTGGTCCTGCCAACAAAATTCTATAGAGGCAATGCGATCGGCTTTATTGGCAATGCTTCGTGAGATCTAAGTAAAAATCCAGTAGGTATACAATTCACTTAATCCAAGCAAAATACTCATTGTTGCTGTTACCAGGAAGATCCCTTTGATCCACTTAAACCACCAGGATGTCCCGGAATAATCTGCCAAAATCCAAAAACTGATGATAGCAAGAAAAACAAATAAGGTAAAAAATCAACGGCATAGCGTTGGTTGGTAAAAGGAAGGAACAAGAGAAAACTTGCATTAATTAGAGGTACAAGGGATGCGAAAACTAAAAACCACGCAAGCGCTGTGCGTGTTGATTCTTGGCTAAAATAAGGCCTTATCATCTTCGGTAAGGCCAGAAGCAGAAGCATAAAAGGCGTTGAAGCCAAAACACCGACTACTGGCTCTACATTATAATCCCCATCGACCATATAGGTACATGTATGCATCTCTAACCTAAAAAAGGGAAAGAAAGAACTCACTCTA
>JAGVJG010000005.1 GCA_020051235.1 Parachlamydiales bacterium
AAACTGTGAATAATGCTTTGAGGATGAATGACCACTTCTATTTTATCAAGATCCACATTAAATAACCAGTAAGCTTCAATGACTTCTAAACCTTTATTCATCAAGGTCGAGGAGTCAATGGTAATTTTAGGCCCCATGTTCCACGTGGGATGGTTGAGAGCCTGTGTCACAGTGATCTTCTCAAGCTGCTCATCTGTCCACGTCCGGAAAGGTCCCCCGGAAGAGGTGATGACAAGGCGACGAATAGTGGAGCGCTTTTCTCCATTTAGGCACTGAAAAATGGCACTATGTTCACTATCGATGGGAATCAGCTCGACCCCATGCTTTTTAACAAGCTGCATCACGAGTGCCCCACCAGAAACAAGCGCCTCTTTATTGGCTAATCCAATCTGTTTACCTGCCACGATAGCTTCAATGGTGGGGTGTAATCCTAACGTGCCCACCATCGCAGAAATCACCATCTCGGCTTTTTCATAAGCAGCAACAGCTCGTAATCCCTCCATTCCGGCTAATACCGTTTGGTGAGGCAAACGTTTTTGTAACTCATAAGCTTTAGTAGGATTGAACACGGCAATCAAAGTCGGTTGAAACTCAAGGGCTTGTTGCTCTAGTAAATCAATATTCTCGCGCGCCGCCAAAGCGACCACTTGAAAGCGTGATTTTAAATGACGGACCACTTGAAGAGCGTTACGTCCAATGGAGCCTGTACTTCCTAGAATAGCAATTCGTTTCATAATCCAAAAAGTTGAGAAAATATTTTGCTAGTATAACACGCTGGCTGAAAATGTCAACATGAACGAAGGCTACGGTGAGGGAGGGGGCAGGCCTGCCCCCCCCCCCCCTCCCTCACCGTGCTGACTTAAAAATCTGGAATGATCGTCATTAATTGTTTTGTGTCTAACGGAGAATGCTCTCCCTCTTCCTCTAAAAATGAGAACTCCGGTTCTATAGTACTACCCAATCTTCCTACTTCATCGAAAACTCTTTGTAAAATTTTCTCAAAAGAAGGGTGCTTTAACACTTTATCCAAACCAGCTTCTATGTGATCCATTTCGCATTTGCCATCTTGATCAACTTGTGTCTGGATATTTTGGTATGTCAATGTCTTAGGATTGATTACTTCCCCCTCTTCGTTTTTCGTCTCTTGCCAACTGCCTTTATGATATTCTTCGATCAGCATCTTCACTTCTTCGGTATCAAAAGGAAAAGAAGAAGGAGGTCCTTTCGCCTTCATCCCATCTTTCACTCGATTTCCCATGATATCTCTAAATAATGCACGATCTAGCCTAATCGTCTCTGTATTCGTATCGACAATAGATTCTTTTAAAAGCGAATGAAATTTAGTATAAACCTCGTTAGCTGTGGATTCCCCCTTTTCTATCTTATCTAGATGGTGATCCAACACTCTATCAAAACTGCCAATAAGGTGTTGAAGAGCCATGGGTGCGCTGACTTCTCTTTCTAAATCAATTCTAAAGGCTTGTTTCACTTGTTCTGTGGTTAATCGAGAAACTTCTATTAATTTGTCAAAATGAGAAATCTGTTGATCTCCTCTTTCTCTTGCCTCTATTTCTTGTCTCTCTATTTGCCGTCTCTTATAGGCTTCAAAAGTCGAAGAACGTTCAGTTACAAGAGGGTCCCCCTCTTCTGTCATTTTTGTTTTAGAGACATGCCTGTATTTCCCATAATCTTTGGAATTTTCTTCTATGTTGTTAAAAGTCACCCCGAGCTTTATGATTGGTTGTGATTTTGCTTGCTTTTCGATTTTGCAAATCTCGGCTCGAGCGGCTCGAGAAGACGAATGAGGATAATAGCTTATAAAAGGTAAAAATGAATAAATACGGCTAAGTTGACGAGATCTTACTTTGTCGTTGGGATTAAGAATAACTTGATTAAGAAGTTTTAGGGTAAATTCGGCAACTTTTCTTGCAGAGCTCGCGACTTTCAAGTCAGACGTCACCCCAACCCCTGTATTTTTAGAGCCAATAACCAAATATAAACGCCCTTGGTCAGCTTTTGGAGCGATTTCGGTGTAGCTATTAGTGATACATCTTAATATTTCAAGAAGATCTTCAACTACCCGCTCTGAATCTAATACATTCATATTTAACCTCTTATGAATTAATTAATAGGGAACGGAAAATTATCATGAATAATGAATAATTAAGCAAGTATTAAATTTAAACAGATAAGTGATTAAGTGATTGGGATGGAGTAGAGGAGTCGATCACTCGAGGCTCCCCTCCTCGTTAGATCCCGTCGTGCCCACCTAAGGCAACGGGCTCAAGATAATATCCTTCACACATTGATCGCTAGAATAGTCGATGTACAATCTTTAAGGGGTAAAGAGTATCTTCTACATTTTAAAATTCCTACTATGAAATTCAATTGATTTTTCTTTTAAAACATCACATTTTTTTGTAATGAAAGTACCCACTTGCAATTTTTGGGTACCTGTGTTACATATTAAATATGACTTCTTCTAAATATGATGCCATGATTCAAGCCTTTACACAAACCCCAGTTTTTACCGCTGCCGATGCTCGAGCGGCTGGTATTCCTGTCCGCATGCTTTCTCATTTTTGCAAAAAAAGAGTTATTGAGAGGGTCTCTCGTGGTATTTATAGAGGTTCTCAAGCAAAGATCGAAATCAATTTTCAATGGGAAGATCTTGCCTTAGTAGCAATGAGTATACCTAATGGGGTCATCTGCTTAATCTCAGCTCTCTGTTATTACGGTCTTACTGATCAAATCATGCGGCAATTTTGGATTGCCGTTCCTCACGCATCAAAAAGTCCTCAAAGGCCTAAAACGCGCATCATTCGCATGCGAAACATGGAGCTTGGGCAAACAGAAATTCAATTAGGAATAACTCATATTAAAATTTTTGATAAAGAGAGAACAGTTGTCGATGCTTTCCGTTATTTAAGCAAAGAAATAGCCATCAAGGCTTTACAGGTGTACCTTTGTCAAAAAGGTTCTGCTAAACCTAATCTTGATAAGCTTCTAAAATATGCTAAGGCGCTTCGCGTCGATCTTCACCCCTTCATTATGGCACTCACAACATGAGCAGTCCTTTAAAACAATCCATAAAACAACGTCTTAAGTCGGTTGCAAAGGAACGCGATCTTACTTTTGATGAAATTTGGCATAACTTGATTTTAGAGCGGTTCTTAGCCCGCCTCTGTCAATCTAAGTATAAGAGCAATTTCATTCTTAAAGGAGGAACTCTTCTCGCTCGATACATTCCCATAGGGCGTGAAACAAAGAATTTAGATTTCCTGGTTGCTAAACTTCAAAATACAGAAGAGTTCTTGAGTAAAGCCTTCGATCACATTTGTAGCGTTCGCATCGAAGATGGATTTGAATTTGAAAAAGTAAAAATCGGCAAACTTGCACATCCTCACATGGATTATACAGGCGTTGAAGTGCTGCTTTTAGCAAAGCTAGGTGGGCCACAAACTTATATTCAGATTGATCTAGGTTTTGGGGATATAGTGGAAGCTATTGACTATTCGATGGATTTAACATCAACATCAAAAGGTCCTCTTTTTGAAAGTAAAATTCAAGTTCGCTCATATCCCAAAGAGTTTATTTTTGCAGAGAAGCTCGAAACAGTAGTTCATCGCGGCATGGGTAACACTAGAATGAAGGATTTTCATGACCTGCACTCTCTCATCTCTTTAGAGAAATGCTTGAATCCCACTTACACTAATAAGGTCGTGGCGACAGTGTTTAACCATAGACAAACCCAACTCAAATTACCTCTAAAGCATGATCTTGAATTTATAGAGATGTTGCAACCATTGTGGCGCGAATATCAAAAGGATCTTCCAAACAATCAAGTTGCGAATAAACCTCCAGAATTAATTCAAGATGTGATTTCTTTCATTAATTCTTGGTTAAAGAATAATACGCAACTATGCACTTCTGAATGAAAAGATCAAATATGAAAAAATGGTTTATCGCTGATACCCACTTCTCGCACACCAATATCATACGATATGCAAGTCGTCCCTATGCAAATGTTGAAGAGATGGATAGAAATCTTATTGATAATTGGAACCAAAACGTCGATAAAGAAGATCAAATCTTCTTTCTTGGAGATTTCGGATTGGGAAATGTCGATCACCTTCACTCTATTTGCTCACAACTCAATGGTCAAAAAATTTGCATTCGCGGCAACCACGATCGAAATGCAAGCTGGATGACTCGAGTTGGATTCAATGTTGTTTTGGAGTCAGCCTTTTTAAAAATAGGTCGACATTTTGTTGAACTTATTCATATTCCCTCACAGCAAGCCCCGACTCATTTTCAATTGCATGGTCATGTCCACGATAAAAGACCTAGAAAGATCATATCCAATCAACTCAATCTATGTGTTGAAGTTTGGGATTACAAACCTGTCGCTGAAAAGACTATTCTTAGTCTTTTGGATAAAG
>JAGVJG010000019.1 GCA_020051235.1 Parachlamydiales bacterium
CTACAACAGAAACAATCCTGCTCACGTAAAATCTTGTGAAAATACCCTTAAAATTTTTAAAAGTTCCGTAGACAATTTAGTCAAACTTCAATGGTTAAATACTCATTACGAATTTTGTAAGTATGGCACTCCTAAACCTTCGAAAAATAACGTACGATTTCATATTGATGTTTATGAAAGAGATTACAATATTTTAAGCGATGTTTGTCACTATTTCAAAGACTTAATCGATTCAAGATACATAGGTGAGTACAAAGAACATCTTCTCGATCTATATCTTGCCATTATCGATCACGATCAGGAAAAGGCGCAGCAACACATTGACCATTTAAATAAAAACATGATTGTTTCACTTAAATGGGCCATTGAAGAGAAAATTCAAGAAGTACAAACACTTAAAGGGCCTAAATTTACAAGATTGGTTACTCAGCTTCAATATCTTTTGACCGATTTAAGAAAAATGGTTTCCACACTAACTCTTCTTAAGAAAGTTGTGTCCATTATGAAGGTCGCTACATGAGTTTAACTACCGATAAACTATTTGATAAACTTGTACTTGCCTATCCTTACACTACTGAATCTAAAACAAGAAGTGATTGGAGCGGTAAAACGCTATGGAAGGGCAGAGTAGTTAAATTTCATTTAACGGGTTTTGAAACTCCATCGATGAATGCATCTTCTGTTTATAATGGAATTTTTACTCAATTAGGGAATTTAATAACGGATTCTACAATACGAAATCCATTAGAAAGAAAAATTCTATTAGAGCTAACTGATGTTGCATCCGAAAGAGATATGCCCAACTTAGCTCAGCTTCTTATTGAGTATGATCAAATGCTTAAAGATTGCGAACTAATCACTAAATTACGACTAGAGAATCTTGCAGCTATTGATAAACTGGAAGCCGAATTTAAAAAAGAACCTGAGCAACCGTTAGCTATTCAAAAACTTTTTGATAAAATTCAAGAAATTAAAAATAAGAAAAAAAATACATTTATCTTAGATTGCAAACGATACTTAGACAAAATTGAAAAACTCAAAAATGAACCTGAATTGTTAGAAAAAAGGAATCAAGAAATTTTAGCAAAAGCAAATAAGGGCCTGGATATACTTTTCAACTCTCATTTGAATGCTTTAAGAGACGTTCCTTTTGTTTTTAGAATAACCTCAAAGAAAGCAATGAAGTTCAGGTTTGATTCCGCTAAATGGCTAGATACTTGCTTTCAAACAAAAGCCGCTTTTGAAATCTCATCAGATGACTTAATTAATAGTATAACTACAGCTATAACAACATTAAATAACGGTAAATACTCTGAAAATGATTTATACGCCGAATTAAAGAAACTCCAGGTCACTCTAGAAGTTCATACGGGCGATACCCGAAATAATGCAGAAAAATTTAAGGGAAGAGCTTGGCATCCAAAGAAGCAAACAAGACGTATGACAAAGTCTATAAATCTCTGGCATTCCAAGCAAATGAGCGAACCTGTCGAAAATAAAAGAAAAAATCCTTCAAAACCCGTAAAAAATGTTCGTTTTATTAAAGATGTTTACTTAGATAGATACAATAAACTCCATGCATTCTATGACTATCTAATCAAAATCGGTTGCCCAAAGGATCAGCTGGATCTTCTTGAGCTCAGACTTAAATCGTTTAAAGCAGAGTTAAGTAAAAAGCCTTTGAATGTCGAAGCTATTGATTCACTTGAAGAGGCGACTATTTTAGATATTACATCTGAAAGAGCGTTTAACAAATATTTATTTCATCCCGCCATTAAAGCAGCCGTTTATAAGTTTATCGTCCAAAAGAGAAATCCCAGACTTTATCCGGGAGTTGCGATGTACGATCAACAAGGCTTTGATGGGAACTTATCTGAGCTATCTAGACAATCACAATGGCTCAAATTAGTGAAAATCGTCACTCAATATGACCCTCAACTACTTAAATGAGCTTAACAACTGATAAGTTACTTGATGTATTGCCTCGTGCTTACATCTACACTCCTCAAGCCAAAACAGGGGGAGACTGGAGAGGTCAAACCATATGGAAGGGAAGAGTCGTTAAATTTGGAGTTACGGGATTTGAATGTAAATACGTGGCACCTCTTAAAACATTTAGAAGCATTCAAAGCGACCTTGAAGGATTGATTGCAGATAGTTTTGTTAAAAGGCCACTTGAAAGAGAATTAATTGAAGATCTTTGTGAATTAGATTCAAATAGAGATTTCGTTAAGATAGCTATAAATCTTGAAAGATATTCACAACTTTATCTGTTTAGTAAACGTTTCACAGAATTACAAACAGAAAACAATAAGCGAGCTCGCGCGATTAAAGAGGATCCTGAAAGACCGCTCATACTTGAAAGACTGAACGAAAAAATAGAGTATACTAGGAAAAGAAATTGTATTGCCCATGTAGAAGACTGCTCAAAATCATTAAATAAATATTTTCTCATCTTTAATAATTCAGATTTATTACGAAGCAAAAACGCGAAAGCCTTATCAAGTGAAGCAGTAAGCCTGTTACTAATATTTAATACTAAAGTTAATTCTTGTAGATTTTTTCAGATAGATGCGTTTCCTTCAAGTGATAGAAAATCTTTAAACACTGCTTTTGAAGTTATAAAACGAATTGAAGAGCTTTTATTAAAAGTTCATGCTTTTCAAATTATAACACTCAATCCATCTATCGAAAAACTTCTTCAATCTATGACTCGTCCTTTTACTAAGGAATCGATTGATAAACCTATTTCAATCCTAGAATTTAAAATATCCCAATTGATA
>JAGVJG010000176.1 GCA_020051235.1 Parachlamydiales bacterium
ATATGCCCTTATGCTCTGAAAGCTGAGATTGAAATATCACTTCGTTTGCGCAAGCTGCAAAATTCTCCATATTGTGCACGACTTTTTGCACGCAATGAACAAGCGCATAGCGTTTTACACCATCTACCATTTTACAAGTTCCTTCTGCATGGAACTTATCATGTTCAAAGGAAAAACCACTGATTACCTGTAATGCACCTTTAGAGACGACTAATTTGGGGATTTTAAGGGGACCAATAGACAAGCTTGTTTCAAACATCTTTAAATTTACCCAAGTTTCTTGGGTATTCTCTTTGACATAGAGCCAAGGATTTTTAAATGCGTCTATATAAAATGTCATATGATTATGCCTATTGGTTTGGGTCTAAACTAAGTCTATAATTTTGTATATCTTCTGGAGCTATTCCCTCATATTCCACTAAAGCTTGTGACGCAAAAGGGCGATTTTGGGGAATTATTGAAAGCATTTTTTGAATGGTTTTCTTCCAAGGAGTATTAAATATAGAAGCTGAAAACTCTTCTACACGAAGAGTAAACTCCCTGAATGTTTTTTCTTTCATTACTTGATAAGGAAATTTCTTGTTATTGCCGTCGAAACGAAATAAAGCTAATACGACTCCTAAGCTAAAAACGACACTCTTTTGTGTGGCAGGCTTTCTTTGAAATAATTCGGGAGCTTTGTAATTATTTGAACTTCTAAGATGTAAACTTTTAGATGTGTTTGAATCCGCTCCACCCCAGTCAGAATAAACGAGCTCAAATGATCCATCAGATCTTTGTCTATATAGAATATTATCAGCTTTTAGATCGCGTAAAAGAACCCCTTTAACTTCGATATAAACAAGTCCTTTCAGGAGCTGAAGAATTACATTGTGAGTGAGCAAAATGTTGGTATTGAATAAACCTGCGTTGATCCCTTGAACTAAGTTGCCCTGATATAGCTCTTGTACTTGTATCCAATAAAAGAGATTTTCAAATTCGAAACAAACGGATTGATAATTTTTTACAATTGCAGGATGCCCCTCTAAATCTTTTTGAATAAGAATTTGAGTAGCTATATCTTGAATAGAATCAATGTTGTTTAAAAACTCTTGAACTAATACTGCTTTCTTGGAAGTAGTCCCTTGAGAATCCGAATAATCAACTTCGTAGCAAACCTTATCTTTACCTTGTCCAATTACAGCATTTTCTACGTAAGAAAAATCAGGCCAAATTACGGTCGTATCATTTGAAATGGGTTCAGGTCTAAAAGGAAGAATGGAGGTCGTCATATGAAAACTTTATATTTTTATTAGTTTAGCTTTTTCTAGTGCCATTTTCGCTGTAGGCCTTTTGCCTTCATCAACGAGCAACATTTCTTGATTTAATGATTTCCACGGTGTTTGTTCTAACTTATTGGAAAAATCTAAAATGGAGGCACTATATCTTCTAGGATCATTATTACAGGCTTGAAAAGGAAATTGTGGCTTTAAACCGTCTAACCTCATCACTCCCATCATTAATCCCACGGACCATACGTTTGAGGCTTTTGATGCCGGATTATTTAAATGAATCTCTATTGGCGCCACTTCTAGAGTCGTATGAAGACGTTTAATACAATTATCACAAAAATATCCAACTAAGTCAGTGAAGGCAATTTCATTATCGTTTCGAACGAGAATATTTTCAGCCTTGATATCGCTTAAAACAACGCCTTTACTATGAATATATTCAATGCCATTTAATAGCTGGAGAATAACACCCAAGTTACGCTGAAGTGAAAGGGTGAAAAGCCCCCTATTTATAGCTTCAACTAATGTTTCTTTATATAATTCTTGAACTTGCAACCACACGAACTGATTGCTTTCAAAAAAACAAACGGAGTGAAGAACTCGAACGACATTTGGATGACCAGACAAAAGCTTGGTGATTTTAATTTCTTGATTAACCACAAGAATGTCTAGAGCGTTATTTTCAAATTTCTGCTCAAGGGTGGCCCTAATTATGCTCTGACCTAAAGAATAAACCAGTGAACGATTACAAGTTTTCCAACGTCCGACCGCAATCGTATTTTTCTTTAAAAAACTAAAGTCCTTCCAGCCCATGCCAAAATCATTAGGGGAAGGAGGCTCTCGCAAGCCAATTAATTCTCTAACCGGCTGCATCTTCAACTTCCCTTTTTGATCTAACAGCAACACTATAGGGGCGTAATCGAGCAACTACTGACTCTGCACTTAATCTGTTATTAGGATTCACTTGAAGCATAGAAATAACGATGGAAGACCAAAATAAGCGCTCAATTTTATTTGTAAAATCGCGAATAGCCGATATATATGAAGGTAGGGTAAAACTATTCTCCACGTACATATAGGGAGTTTTTAAACTCCCTCCATCACTTCTTAAAGAAGCAAAAATCAATCCCAAACTCCAAATATTCGTTTGAAAAGAATTTAGATCATCGACAAATCCTTCAGGCGCTCTATAATTATAGGTTTGAGTACATTTACGATTTATTTCGGTGTCAGCGCCTCCCCAATCAATATATTTGATCTTACCGTGATCATAAAGGATGTTTTCTGGTTTGACATCTCCTAGAACGACCCCTTTACCATGTATGTAGACCATCCCTTTTGCTAATTGATCAATTACACTTAGAATTTGTCCAGGATCGTCATAAAACGTTTTGTTTATTATGGCATAGTAAAGATCCGTATTATATAGCGGTTGAACTTGAAACCAAAATTGATATTTGTCAGATCGCACAATAAAAGACCGATCCACGTTTAATATTGCGGGATGTCCTTCTAAAATTCTTTGAATGGCAAATTCTTTTACAACTCTTTCCGTTTCCTTCTTCGTATTACAAGAGACTTCGATTAATATAGCCTTATCGGCCGTTCCCTCAGATGTAGTATATTGTGAATTCCAGCAGATTTTCACTGCTCCTTTCGCTTTTGCTCTTTGAATTCTGATATTAAAATCGGGAAATGAGAGTGTTTTCCCTTCGCAATTATGATCAAAATGGGTTTGTGTCTTGTATACTTGCATACTATAATTTAAGGGTTAACCTTTCTAGTTGGCATGGACGCTTTTGGATAGCGCAGTTTTTTTAAAACTTCCTCAGAAGAAGGTCTTTTGGAAGGGTTCAAGTCCATCATGGCAATAGTCGTTTCTGTTAAACCAGGATAAGGTTTGATTGTTTTAATAAAATCGGTTGTAGCTGACTTATAGGTCCAAGATCTAATCAACCCTCGACGCTTACACATTTCATAAGGACTATCTATTCCTCTATTATTTATTATAAACGCAAAGATAAGTCCTAAACTCCAAATATTTGTTTTAAATGAGTCTTGAAAAGGGGCTTCAAATCCTTCCGGGGCTCGATAATCGAATGTTTGAATACTTCCGAATTTCTCTTTGTAATCGGCTCCCCCGAAATCCGTAAATTTAATAATTCCCTCTTCAAAAAGGATATTTGAAGGTGTAACATCACCTTGAACAATTCCCCTAGAATGAATATAAGCCATCCCTTTAGCTAGTTGATCCAATACATCAATGACTAGAGATCTATCTATAAAAAACTTATCTCGAATAGCCCTAAATAGATTGTCACTGTAGAGATGCATTACCTGGATCCAGTATATAGAGCCATTCGCTCGTATAAATAAGGAACGATCAACATTTACTATGGCAGGATGACCTTCTAATAATCTATGAACTGAGATTTCATTTATAATTTGTGCAGCGGCTTCTTTTGTACGAACAGAAGCATGAACAAGTACAGCTTTCAAATATTTTTGTCCGGAACAAGTGTAAAAGGCCTTCCAGCATTTTTTTGAAGAACCCTCAGCTAGAAATGATATAAATCCGATCTGAAAGTCACCAAAATCAAGGTTTTGCCCCGGACGTATACATGTAGAGTTAAAAGGGAATGAAGTTCTATATACTTGCATAAGACTTGAAGTGATCGTTATTAATTTGTTTAAAAGCTTCTAAAGCTTGATTTGATGTGAATCTTACGGTGGTTTCCCATTCGAGCATTCTTTGCACAATCGATCGCCAAGGCGAACATGAAACGGTACTTGAAAATTCAATTATCGCAGTTATTAAACGATCATCGCTTAAATCGTCTTCATAAGTACGTAAAGGTAGCGTAATTACTCTATTATCAAATCGAATCAATCCAAAAACCGCACCTAAAGACCATACATCTGAAAGAGGAGTAAAATCATCATTTGTCTTTACTTCAGGCGCCTTATAACGAGGTGTGCATTTTGGATCAGGACTTTTACCATTTAAGAATGCCCCATCCATATCTGTGAAGACAGTTAATATTCGACCATATACATCCACACGATATAAAATATTTTTAGCTTTAATATCTACAAGCACAACTCCCTTACTGTGGATATAAACTAATCCTTCCACTAAAGAATAAAGGGTAAAATAACAATTGATCATATTGGCGGATAGGAGGCCTAAGCTGATAGCTTGTTCCAAATGACCATCATATAAATCTTGAATCTGAATCCATTTGAAATGATTTTCTTTTCGACTTTTTAAAAAGATAGAATATTGAACATTTACTATCGATGGATGACCGCTTAAATGTGCATGAACCGCAATCTCATGGAAAACATTTGCCGTTTCATTTTCGCTAAACCGTTGTTTTACTATGGCAACCAAGCGGTCGCTATCAAATTCCGCTTTTTTGAACGAAGCCTTCCAACAACTCTTATAGCTACCCGCTTCTCTGGGTTCTATTTTATTGTAGACAAAGTCTTCATGCCTTCTCTCTTTGGAAGAAACTTCTGGCTGCTTTCTAAATGGGATAGAAGGTATACTGTTCATCAAAAATATATATTAATTAACTATGATAAGTCCGTATAGTTTAACAGCTTCTGAATTTTGCAACACTGTAAAAACATTATTAAACAAAGGATCAAATCAAGCTTTAATATTATATAAGAGCTGGATTCGCTCGGGAAGCATCCCTTTTAATCATCCCAATTTTAAAAACTGCCGCCCACTCATAATAAATATTTTAAATACTTTTGACTTCTCTCTGCCTAAAATCGCTCGAACCCTCGAACATAATGGATTAAAGAAGTTTTGGCTTGAGGTGGAAGGGGGCCTCATTGAATCCGTCATTATCCCCATGAGTTTTGGCTACTCTCTTTGTGTTTCTTCTCAGGTTGGCTGTAAAATGGGATGTACCTTTTGTCAAACGGGACGGATGGGACTTATTAGAAACTTATCTGCCGCCGAAATCGTCTCTCAATTATTTATCGCTCAAAATATTTTGAATACACCTATTAGAAATATAGTTTTTATGGGAATGGGCGAGCCTTTTGACAATTTTGATGAAGTGAAAAAAGCCATCACTGTAATGACCGATGAGCTGGGGTTTGGTATTGGTCCTCGACACATTACTATATCGACGAGCGGACGTATTGATGGAATTACTCGGATGCAAAATGAACTTCCTCCACAAATCAACCTTGCTATTTCCGTTAATGCTCCTAACGAATCGGTTCGCCTTAAAATCATGCCCGTCACACGAAAATATTCCTTCTCAGCCCTACGAGAATCCCTACTTAATTTTGTAGAGGGTGGTAAAAGAACCCTACTTGCCGAGTATGTGCTCCTCGCAGGACTCAACGATGCCCCCGAACAAGCGGACGAACTTGCCTTCTACCTAAAAGACCTTCACGCCACCGTAAATCTCATCCCCTACAATCCGCAAGACCCCGATCGTTATAAACGCCCCGACGAAGAAACCATTAACGCTTTCCGTGACCGCTTGAAAACGCACGGCCTACAAGTCTTTGTGCGCACACCAAAAGGTACCGACGTCATGGCCGCCTGCGGCCAATTAGGAATTAAAAAACCCAAGTCTCACTCGATTCCCGCACAATAAATAGAGAGGGTTAATACTTTTTCAACGACTCACAGCTCATTAGAGTTTTACTCGAGAGTTGTCAAAAAATGCTGACGCATTTTCCGACTAATGTTCTTGTCGGGGCTCCGCCCCCGCACCCCGGCCATTTCTGACGTGCCCAAATCGCGTATACCGCGATGCTATTTTGACAAATAGCATGCTCTCGCTAGGCTGTATCGCTTACACTGGCCGTCGC
>JAGVJG010000120.1 GCA_020051235.1 Parachlamydiales bacterium
ACGCTCGAGCGAGAGCCCTTGGCGATATACGCGATTTGGGCACGTCAGAAATGGCCGGGGGTGCGGGGGCGGTAGCCCCGACAAGAACATTCGTCGGAAAATGCGTCAGCATTTTTTGACAACTCTCGTGTAGAAATCTAATGATTAATTTTATTTAAGATTGGACTTATCGAACTGCTGAATATAAGGATCATATAGATCCCACTTCTTTAATAACTGATTGTATGTCCCATTATCTTTCAACTCCTTTAGTCCCGCGTTAAACTCGTCGACAAAAGAATTCAAGTTATAGGATTTTAAAGTAATAAATCGGAGGCCCTCTCCGGATAAGGGGGTGGTTGCGATTTTGAGGGTGGACTTATAGTAGCCGGTGAGCAGGCTGTAAGCAACGAGTTGGTTAAGTAGGCCGCCATCGATTTTGTCGCGAATGATGTCATCGAGCATGGCAATCTGACTGTCGTAGGGAACGACTTGAAGAGGAGGATACTTCCCTATATTAAAGAGAACGGGAGATCCACGCATTACGCCGAGATACTTCCCCTCCATATCGTTTAACGATTTAATATTCGACTTCTCATCAACGATAAGTACGGCACCGAGGGGAAAATATATGTCTGAAAAAAGGTAGCGCTCACTTAGAACGACGTTGGGGGTGAGTGCAGATAAAACGCCGTCGCTATTTCCATAATCAAGCGCGTCCACTCCTTCACCGGGCGGAACAAGAACGAGGTTGATACGAAAATCTTTCAGTTTTGCAATTTCAATCAGAAGATCGTCACTAAAACCCAGAATGTTCTGAGCCTTGTCAGCAAAATTAACGGGATACCAGGTGGCATCGCGAGCGATAACAACCGCCTTTCTTGTAGAAAAGACATAGTTGAAACAACTTTTTACTAAGAAGAGAGAGACCAAAATCAATACGCCAAACAAAAGGGCACGACGGACCCGTGGATTTTTCAATCCAGTAAAGACCTTATAAAAGAAGGACTTGAGGCTTAATCCGATCGGCATCCCTTTCATTATACTCGCTTTCCTTTTTCATCACATCTATAGATCTCTTTCCAAAAAGCAATAGATTCTTTGGAAAAATTGTTTGATTAAGTATATTGACTCGGAAATATGAAACCGGCTCATCTTCGAGTAAATAATGTTTGCTTTGAGGGGCTCGCACCATCTCATCAATCAGGTCAATATCCCGGTGAAATTGTATTCACAACGGGAATGACCGGATATCCTGAAACTTTAACCGATCCTAGTTACGCAGGCCAAATTGTCGTTTTCACCTATCCTATCATCGGAAATTATGGGATACCGTCTAAAGACAAATGGGAATCGGGTAAAATCTATGCGGCAGGAGTGGTGGTAAGCGATCTCTGTACAAACCCTAGTCATTATCAAAGCGAATCTTCTCTTGCCGATTGGCTCAAGAGTCAAGATATTCCTTTGATAGTTGGGGTAGACACTCGCGCTGTTACACTTCACCTGAGAAATCAGGGTACTGTAATGGGTAAAATGGATTGTGGCTCAGGCCCCGACCGCAAAGAGCTGAATTATAAAAATCTTTTAGACCTCGTCTCTATAAAAGAGCCTCTTTCTCATGGAAAAGGGACCAAAAGAGTGATGGCTATCGATTGCGGAATGAAATCAAATATCACACGCCATCTCTTAGCCAGAGGAATCGAAGTCGTTCAATGTCCTTATAACTACGATTTTACAAACGAAAAATACGATGGTGTTTTTCTATCCAATGGCCCTGGAGATCCCGCCGACTGTCACGAAACGCTTGCCATTGTAAAAAAGACGCTCGAAAAAAATAAGGCTGTCTTTGGTATTTGCCTGGGATCTCAACTAATGGGTCTTGCCGCCGGTGCAAAAACGCATAAACTTAAATTTGGCCACCGCGGACATAACCAACCTTGTTTACATCATAAAGATAATACCGCTTATCTGACTTCGCAAAATCATGGTTATGCCATTGAGAACAACACCCTTTCTTCCGATTGGGAGATAACCTTCACAAATTTGAACGACAATTCCATTGAAGGAATTGCTCACAAGACTAAACCTTTTTTCAGCGTTCAATTTCACCCTGAAGCGGCTCCCGGCCCACATGACACCAACTTTTTGTTCGATCAATTCGTGAGTCTATTATGAAAGTACTTATCCTTGGATCTGGCGGACTCAAAATTGGACAAGCCGGAGAATTTGATTATTCAGGATCGCAAGGGATAAAGGCGCTCAAAGAAGAGGGACACTATACAATCCTTCTAAATCCTAACATTGCAACCGTCCAAACCGATCCTGGAACCGCCGACAAAATTTATCTACTCCCTTTAACGGTTGAATCTGCAAAGGCCATCATTGAAAGTGAGAAGCCCGATGCCCTCTTGATTAGTGTCGGAGGACAAACCGCTTTAAATCTTGGGATGAAACTTTATGATGAAGGCCATTTAAAAGGGATAAAAGTTCTTGGAACCGATATTGAGACGATTAGAGCTACCGAAGATCGTAAACTATTTTGCCAAAAACTAGATGAAATCAATATTCCTACACCCAAAAGTATCTCATGCGTAACCGCGGATGAAGCAGTAATCGCTGCCGAAGAAATCGGCTACCCATTAATGATGAGATCGGGATTTTCTTTAGGGGGCCTTGGCTCCGGCAAAATCAAAAATAAAGAAGAGCTGTATTCACGAGCAAGCCAAATTCTAAAAAACGTTCCTCAAATTCTTATCGAAGAATATTTAGAGGGATATAAAGAGCTCGAATACGAAATTATCCGCGATGCATATGGACAAAAGCTTGTGATATGCAACATGGAAAATTTAGATCCCATGGGCATCCACACAGGCGAAAGTATCGTTGTAGCCCCTTCTCAAACTCTTACCAATTTTGAGTATCACCACCTTCGCGAAATGTCTCTTAAAATTGTTGAGCATCTCAAAATCATTGGGGAATGTAACATTCAATACGCATTAAATCCCCATAACGGTGAATACCGCGTTATCGAGCTTAATGCCCGCTTATCTCGATCATCCGCATTGGCCTCTAAAGCAACGGGCTATCCTCTCGCTTATATTTCGACTAAATTGCAGCTCGGGAAAAAACTCCACGAATTAAAAAATCAAGTCACACTAAAGACGACCGCTTTTTTTGAACCTGCTCTTGATTATATCGTTGTAAAAATCCCTCGCTGGGACACTCAGAAACTTAAGTCCGAACGTACCATCGGATCTGAGATGAAAAGCGTGGGAGAAGTGATGGCGATTGGCCGCACTTTTCAAGAAGCGCTTCAAAAAGCTGTTCGTATGCTCAATATCGGAGCGACGAGCTTAACGGATTATCCCTCGATTATTGAAAATCCCGAGAATGAACTATATCCCGCCACCGATAGAAGGCTATTTGCATTAAGCCAATATTTTAAAAATGGGGGCACGATTGAAAAAGCTCACTCCATCACTAGAATTGATCGTTGGTTTTTAAATCCGATATATGAGCTTGCCACTCTTGATTTAGTTAAAACCCCTATAAAAACGCTTAAGCAAAAAGGCTTTTCCGATAAGGCAATCGCAAAAGAGCGCAATCAGTCGGAAGAAGATATCCGTAATGAGAGAAAGCGCGAAGGCCTCGTTCCTAAAATCAAGCAAATAGATACGCTTGCTGGGGAATTTGACGCTGCCACCAATTACTTATATACGACTTACAATGCTACCGACAATGATGTTCAGCCATTAAACACGGGCATTATAATTTTAGGTTCGGGTCCCTACGCCATTGGTTCATCGGTAGAATTTGACTGGTGCGCAGTCAACCTATCGCGATCCCTTCGAAAAAAGGGACAAAAAACACTGATGATCAACTCAAATCCCGAGACTGTCTCAACCGATTTTGATGAATCGGACCGTCTCTATTTTGAGGAACTTACGATTGAGCGAGTAAGAGACTTATATGAATTTGAAAATCCAACGGGTGTAGTTGTTTCAGTCGGCGGTCAAATTGCAAATAATCTTGCGCTACCCTTAGCTAAACAAGGTGTTAAACTTCTTGGAACGACCGCTGAATCTATAGACAAAGCTGAAAACCGAAAGAAATTCTCAGAGCTTCTTGAACAGCTGACTATCGATCAACCGGAATGGACGGAAGTAACCACTCTTTCAAAAGCACAAGAGTTCGGCTTAAGAGCCACCTACCCCCTTTTAGTAAGACCCTCCTATGTCCTTTCAGGGGCTGCTATGAAGGTCATCAGCACACCTCAAGAGCTAGAACAATATCTTACTGAATTTAGCAGCATTACACCGGAACATCCTGTCGTCATAAGTAAGTTTATTGAAAATGCGAAAGAACTCGAAATCGATGGTCTTGCCTTTAAGGGTGAGATTTTATTTGAAGCCATTTCCGAACACATTGAAAATGCCGGCATTCACTCTGGGGATGCAACGATTGTTCTACCTCCACAAAAACTTTACCTTGAAACGATTCGCCAAGCGAAGCAAATCGCAAAGAAACTTGCAAAAGCTTTGAATTTGAGTGGCCCCTTTAACCTTCAATTAATCGCCTCTGACAATCATTTGAAAGTGATTGAAATGAACGTCCGAGCGTCTAGGTCTTTCCCCTTTGTCGCAAAAGTAACCAAATATCCTCTTGCATCGACTTTGGCCGATATTTTATTAGGGGATGCAAAATTTGTTCCGTATGAATCGCTTGATTTAGATTATGTCGGAGTAAAAACCCCGCAATTCTCCTACCACCGATTAAAGGGTGCCAACCCTGTTGCCCATGTTGAGATGGCATCTACAGGAGAAGTAGCCGCCTTAGGGAGCGACCTTTTTGAAGCATTCTTAAATTCATATTTATCTGCCGATCAAGAAATCAAAGGAAATCGACTTTTAGTATCGGTCGGTGGAGATAAGAAAGATAAATTGCTTCCTTATATCAAGCAGCTTTATTTACAAGGATGGGAACTTTTTGCAACCGAAAATACCCATACTGCCCTATCTAATGAGGGCATTCACTCGACCTTTTTATATAAAGCCTCTGATCAAAAAAATCCGTCTGTGCTTACTGCAATTCATGAACATGAAGTGGACCTTATCATTAATATCCCTGCGAAATATTCAACGCAGACCTCCACCTCCGATGGATTTAAAATCAGACGGCTTGCGATCGATTGTCATATCCCCCTTATAACAAATCTGCAAGTCGCCACTATTTTGCTTCAAGCGCTTGCCTTAAAAAAGTCCTCTAAAGCTATAAAATCGCTCATGGAGTACGTCCCATGCATCTAACTGCCCCCTCATCTTCATTTATTTCAATTGATGACATGTCGCTGGATGAAATTTTGACTTTATTCATACAAGCGAAAAGCGGAATTGCCGGAAAGCCCTTTGCAGGGAAAATAATGGCTAGCCTTTTTTTTGAACCTTCAACGAGAACGAGGCTTTCTTTTGAAGCTGCCTTTTTAAGGCTGGGAGGTCAAATTATCGGTTTT
This sequence comes from Parachlamydiales bacterium, assembly GCA_020051235.1. Taxonomy (GTDB): domain Bacteria; phylum Chlamydiota; class Chlamydiia; order Chlamydiales; family Parachlamydiaceae; genus CAZABG01. Next base: position 5,489 of record JAGVJG010000120.1, read on the forward strand.
AGTGATGCTAAAACAAGCTCTGCAGAAAAAGGCGAAAGCTTAAGCGACACGATCAAAATTGTATCTGCCATGTGCGACTTAATTGTTTTAAGACATCCTGCCGATGGGGCGGCAAGACTTGCAAAACAGGTGAGTAAAGTGCCCGTTATCAATGCCGGCGATGGAGCCCATGAACATCCAACTCAAGCTCTAGTCGATCTTTTTACTTTATGGGAAGCGTTTCCTGATCTTCATAATCTTGAAATTGGTTTAGGTGGAGATTTACGATATAGCCGAACCATTTTTAGCCTAGTAAAGATTTTAAAGCATTTTAATCCCCGCTTTAACTTGATTTGCGCGCCCGAGCTTGAGCCGCATAGCCAGACCCTTGATATATTGAAAGAAAATCGGATTAAGTTTGCCTTCTATAGATCCTATGACGAAGTAATTGATCGTCTTGATGTGCTGTATTTAACTCGAAGGCAAAAAGAGCGTTCGAGCGTTCAATCCAACGCTCTCGCTTTCACAAAGCAATCCTTAAGTAAAGTGAAACCTCATCTTAAAATTCTTCATCCTTTGCCAAGAAACGAAGAATTACCGCTTGATATTGATGACACCCCTCACGCCCTTTATTTCAAACAAGCTGAGAACGGCATTAAAATTCGTGAAGCTTTAATGTATGGAGTATTAAGTGACAACGATCTCAATTAGCAAAATCGCGGAAGGCACTGTCATAGACCATATTGAGCCGGGAATTGGTATCCAGATTTATGAACTTTTAAATCTAAAAAATCACGGGGCTGTAGTTACGCTCGGTTTGAATATGAAAAGTGAAAAGATGGGGTTAAAAGACCTCATTAAAATCGAGGGACGAATATTGTCTCCTGAAGATTTGGAATTAATCTCCTTATTTGCTCCCCGTTCAACTATTACCTTAATTCAGAAAACGGAAATTACCCAAAAATATAAAGTTCCCTTTCCTTCGGAAGTGAAGGGATTATTTGATTGCAAAAACCGCTCGTGCATTTCTCATCACGAAATAATGAAACCTTCGTTTAAAATTTATAGCCGCTATAAAACGATAGAATTAGAATGTGGCTTTTGTTTAACGAAGTTGAACCTGAACGAAGCTTCTGTTAAGCGCCCTAAATAATTTTAATACCCCAAAGATCGGTCTTATGCCTACTGTAACGATTAAAAATGTAAAGACATTAGAAGGGACTGTCACAACCCTTCAATTTGAAGGCCCTGTAGATCAAGTCATTGAAGCTGATGGATTAACAGCTATGCCCGCCTTGGTAGATCCCCACGTCCATATGCGCACACCCGGAGGCGAATTTAAAGAAGATTTTGGTACCGGCGCTCAAGCCGCAATTGCAGGTGGCGTTACAACCGTCTTTGATATGCCAAATAATGAACCTCCCATGACGAGCTTTAATCGCATGGAAGAAAAAATTCGGCGTATAGATCAACAATTAAAAAGGGTCGATATTCCCATTCGTTACAGCCTTTTTTTTGGCGCTGACGGAAAAAATATCAGTGAAATCCAAAAAGCCAAAAGAAAAATTATCGGCATAAAAGTGTTTCTAGGATGCTCTACGGGGCATTTATATGTTGATGACCCAAAAGAGTTAGAAAGATTATTTCAATTCGCCGCTCAAGAGGACATCATCATTGCTGTTCATGCTGAATCACAAAAGATCATTTCTGATAATCAAGAGCTGTATAAGTATTCATCCGATGTACGAAATCACTCTCTAATTCGTTCTAGAGAGGCAGCTATTAAAGCCACTGAGCAAGTGATTGAACTTGCACGCGAATATAGTACCCAAGTTTATTTTTGCCATGTGTCGACTAAAGAAGAGCTAGAGCTTTTAAAAGATGCAAAGCAAGACGAGCTGCTCGTTTATGTTGAGGTTACGCCTCAACACCTTTTTTTAACGGATCGTGATTACGATACATTAGGGACAAAAGCACAAATGAATCCTCCATTGCGTACCCAAGAGGATCACAATGCGCTTTGGCTTGCGATCGATGAAGATTGGATTGATACCATAGGAACCGATCACGCACCTCATACCCTGCAGGAAAAAGCTAAACCTTATCCTGAATCTCCTTCGGGAATGCCAGGCCTCGAAACCCGACTCCCCCTCCTCTTGAATGCATATAATCAGGGTAGAATTTCACTAAATAAAATTGTCGAGTTAACGCGTTCTAATATTGACTCGATTTTCCGTTTGCCTAGCCAACAAGACCTGGTTTTAGTCGATCTAAACCTTAAAAAAGAAGTTCGTGATCAAGATCAAAAAACAAAATGTGGATGGAGCCCTTTTGCAGGAAGAATTTTGCAAGGCTGGCCTGTTTACACCATTATGAAAGGTAGAGTTTATGACCTTAGATCCTGAACCCATTTACGATATAGAAAAAACCTATATAGAGAATGCAGAGCAGGGGCCTTTTTTTAATGGCCAAATCCCCAAAAGAACGCGTCACGAAAAATACAATTTCTTAGGGATAGAAGTATCTTCTCGAATCGGCGTCTTTGCGGGCCCCCTATTAAATAGTAAATGGATTAAGCTTGCTGCCGAGCTTGGTTATGATATTTTGACCTATAAAACGATTAGGTCTTCTGAACATGCAGGACATCCTCTTCCTAACATTGTTTACATCAACTCAGAAAACCCTCTCAATCCGTTAAGGCTTCCTAACCAAGTCGTTTCTTCAGAGTTAGAGCCCCCTTTGCAAAATTTAGGAATCACCAACTCTTTTGGAATGCCTTCTCGCTCTTCGGATTATTTGCATCACGATATTCCCCTTTCGATGAAAGCTTTGTCCAAGGGACAAGCGCTTATTGTGTCGATCACCGGAACACCCGGCCAAGAATATTCAAAAACAGGCTACATTCAAGATTTCGTACGAGCCGCTCGTTTAGCCGAAACGGCAGGCGCCCCTATCATAGAAGCCAACTTTTCTTGCCCGAATGTTTCAAAAGATGAAGGCTCTTTATATCTACATCCCGAATCCGCGTTTGAAGTCGCCTCCGCAATCGTAGCTGCAATCTCAAAACCTCTTATTATTAAGGTGGGTCACTTCCCCGATAAAACCATTTTAAGAAAAACTTTAGTCGCTCTCACCTGCGCGGGTGTAAAAGCGGTTGCAGGGATCAATTCAGTTAGTTTAAAAGTGGTTAATGAAGATGGAGAGCCCGCCCTAGGTAAGGGTCGTCTCACTAGTGGTATTTGTGGCGCTCCTATTCGTGAATGTGCCCTCGAATTTGTAACCGATGCGAAATACATCATTGCAAATGAAAAGCTCAATCTTACCCTAATTGGGGGAGGCGGAATCATGGAACCGAGTCATTTTGAAGATTTCTTTAATGCCGGAGCCGATTTTGCTTTCGTCGCAACAGGGATGATGTGGGATCCTTATCTAGCTCATCGATATCAGGAGGCTTATGCTAACTTACGATCTTAGCCACTCCCTTTTTGAAATTGGCGCGATTAAAACAGGCCAATTTACTTTAAAAAGTGGTGTTCAGTCGCCCATTTATGTCGATCTCCGTAACTTAATTTCTTATCCCGAAATTTTAGATCAAGTTACAGATGAATTGGTCAAAGTCGTTCAACACCTCGAGTTTGATTGTATCTGTGGGGTTCCTTATACGGGCATTCCTATTGCCACTTTACTTTCTCATAAGCTTAAAAAACCTATGCTTTTGAGAAGAAAAGAGCTGAAAGCGCACGGCACAAGACGAATCATTGAAGGCGTTTTTCAAGAAGGTCAAAAATGTTTGATCGTTGAAGACATCGTAACTTCAGGATTAAGTATCCTTGAAACCATTAAAGCGCTTGAAGACGTTCGAATAGAAGTCACAGACGCGGTCTGTCTGATTGACCGCGAACAAGGAGGAAAAACCCACCTTAAAAAGCAGGGTTTTAATCTTCACAGCCTCACAACGCTATTGAAAGTTTTAGATCAACTCGAGCATGCTTCTTTGATCGATAAGGAGAAATCTCTTTCGATTAAAAGCTTTATTCGAAAACATCCCTTTCAAGAGCCATGAATCTAAAAGATTTGAAGAGTAAAAAGGGCCCTCTATGTTTATCGGCCGATGTGACAAGCTCGCAAGAGCTTTTAAACTTGGCCGATAAACTGGGTCCTGAAATATCGATTTTAAAAACTCACATCGACATCCTTGCCGATTTCTCTCCTGATACCATCGATAAGCTAAAAAAGATCGCGGAAAAGCACCAATTTGCTCTTTTCGAAGATCGTAAATTTGCGGACATTGGCTCAACGGTTCAAAAACAATATGCGGGCGGCCTTTATCAAATTGCCAAATGGGCCGATATCGTTAATTTTCACCCTCTACCGGGCCCAGGGGTTATCGAGGGGCTCATTGCAGCAAATCCTAACGTTAAATGTCTAGCTGTTGCTGAAATGAGTTCTCATGCAAATTTGATTGATAAACGCTATACTGAAGCTTCGTTACAAATCGCCCATCAATTTCGTGACCATGTTTTAGGCTTTATTGCTCAAAATCAACTCGATCCTAACTTTTTTACCTTAACTCCCGGGATTCATCTCGATCAGAAACAAGATAAAATGGGGCAGCGCTATCGTACTCCGAAAGAAGCCTATGCCTCAGGATCTGATTTTATCATTGTTGGCCGAGCCATCACTCATGCAGAAGACCCTGTAAAAGAAGCTAAACGATATAAATTATGAGTATCTGGGCCATCGCTGATCTTCATCTCGCTTTTTCTGATCCCGATAAAAAAATGGATTACTTCGGGGGCTCGTGGATTAATTATACCCAGAAAATTGAAGAAAATTGGCGAAAAAAAATTAAACCCGAAGACCTTGTCCTCTTAGCTGGTGATCTATCTTGGGCGTTAAAACTCGAAGATGCAAAGCTCGATTTTGATTGGATCGATCAGCTTCCGGGTCAAAAAGTCATGATTAAAGGAAACCATGATCTTTGGTGGGATTCCATTTCTAAACTACGCGCAACCCTTCCCTCTTCTATCAAAGCCATTCAAAATGACATCTATACCTGGAATGGCATTGAAATAGGAGGCGCCCGCCTTTGGGATACACCCGAATATAACTATAATCAATTTGTCGTCTTTCAAAGCAATCCTCGCGCCAAAGAAAAAAACACATCTCCCGATGATGCAGAAAAGGTTTTTGTTCGAGAACTATCACGTTTAGAAACGAGCCTCAAAATGATGAAAGGCCCTAAAAGAATCGCGATGGTTCACTACCCTCCCCTCTCTGCCGATCTCAAGCCTTCCCGCGCCTCCGCCCTGCTTGAGAAATATAAGATCAATCAATGCGTGTTTGGTCATATACACCAGGTTCCCCCTAACACGGTTCCCATGGGTTCAAAAAATGGTGTTGCGTATCATCTGACCGCAGCCGACTACCTCAACTTCGACCCAATTCTCATAGAAATCTAATTCCGTGCCCGCGTGCGTGCCCGGTTTTAATTCGTCAGCACAAATTCCTGTTCGATGGCACTCTCAATTCCAGTTAGATCGATCGGCTTTAGCTTTTGAGTATAGGCTTCTAAAGTCTCTTTGCTAACGATTTCTTGCGTTAGTGTATTGGCGCCCACCTCTTCAAGCGTTTTGAGGGTGTTTTCACGAGGGGCAAAGGACACGCCGATAAAGCTATCCCAGTTTTCTAAAATCCAATCAATGATGTGAGGAACTTCGGTAGGATCGTAATGAATAGTAAGGGAGCTATTTTGTTCGCTGTAATTAGCTTGGAGGAGTTGGTAGCGATTAAGCTGATCGATAGCCGATTCACGATTTAACTCGACCTCTTCAATTTTACCATTTTTACGAGTGATTGTTTCACGGGTAAACGAAGCTTGTTCATATCGTAGGGGAAAACGAACAAATACTTTCTCGGGTTCAACGCTTTTATCAACCACTTGATAGCCCGCTGTTTTTAAGCGTGCGATTAAAGGATCATTCTTATGAAAGGGCATGTAGTGGAAAATATATCTGCCAATTGGAGTATGAGCCCCTTCACTGATCGCTCCCCACCCTTCCGTGCCTAAACATTTGCTCAAATTATTTGATGACGATAGCGAGGTAACGTTTTTAGGGAGAGGTCGTCCGAGGTCTTGCGCCATTCCGTAGGCCGCTGAAACGGTGATGTTACGCATCCTTTTAAAATCATAGGAAGTCAGGTCTGGTCTTCCCTGAATACCCGTTAAACTCACGCCGCCAAGATGGAGAAAGTCATTATTATAGTGCCAGGCTTCTTGTAAAATTTCGTCGCGTAAATTAACGAGGGTTTGACGGTAGTTCATCCGACCTGCAAGATAGAGCGCTCTTTCAAGCCCCACTTTATCCCCTCTAAAAGCTACTAGATTAATCTCCACCAAAGAACCAAAGCTTTTGTTGCCAAGTAGAAGTTCTCCATCTGGACTTACACCTTTAAACCAAGGCGATCTTTTTTCGGCTTCTTGACCATTTACAATGCGGGGTTCAGAACCGCCTGTTTCTAAAATTATGGCAAAAAGCTCTTCAAGTTCTTTTTTAGAAGGCTTTTCTCTAAATAAAAGGGAGTTGATAGATTGTTGACGATGAGATAAGCCTTTTAACCACCACTCTTTCTTAGCTTTTGCAAAATCAAGCCATTCGGGTTGACCATATTCCATAATCGCCGTCTGAGCTGTTCCACGAGCGGCAAGTATAGTTCCTAGCAAATTGACGATATCAAGAATATCAATACGAGTTAAAAGTTGATCGGAACGATCCGATAAAATTTTTGCGATTTTTTTAAACGCTTGTGCAATCGCTTCATCGCCGCTTGAAATCCAACCGTAGCCTTTTAAAGAAGATCCAGATGGACGTATCTCTGAAAAATCAAGCACTAATGTTTTAGCAGGATATTTTCCGGCGATCAATTTTCCGACCGCTTTCGCCCAAGCGACTGCCGAATCCCCTACTTTTATCGTCCATGTTCCCGATTCGATATCGAATTTTTCAATGTTGTGCTCAAGCCCCCCTTTGGAGGTTCTATTGGATCGAATAATCTGAATTTCATTTAAGGGACGGCGAAATCCACTTAAAGTTCCGCGAATGGGTCTAAAACCTACACTCAATCCTTGTAACATCAGCCAAAACAAATCGACTAAATCATAAACTGTTTCGATATGTGTAAAAGCGGTGGAAAAAAGAGAGGATTCTCTCGTTCTTGCGATTTCCGTCGCCGCAAGCCAGAGCGTCCTTGGTGCAGGAATTAGATATCTGCCAACGATGAGCGCTTTTAATTCATCAAGCTCATCTTCCTCTTTCTCGTTGATGGGTCGATTTAAGGCCCTTTCCCATAGCCACCGTTGATGTTGTATGACACGCTCAACAACGGAATGCCAGTTCTCTAAGATTTTCTCTCCCTCCCCAATAGGTCGGTGAAAAGATCGCAATGACATGATGTGAGAATAAGCTAAGGGTTTTGACATAAAAATCACTCCCGTAATGAAGCGGTTTTAACATCAAAATAGGGGCTAGACAAGTATTTTTTTGATTTCCGAAAGGATAGGATCGTTCGCGCTGAAGGGAGTATCTAATGACTTATTGCGTTTTTTTAATAATTCAAGAAACTGTTTTTCAACTATTTCATTATCATGGAAGTGGTAAAAATCAGCCGTTAATGTAAGAAAATCAACTAAATCTTCTTCTACTTCAAATAAGCCAAGTATTTTTTTGGCAACATTATAGTAAGTTTTACTATCGCCTCTTTTACTTAAGAAAGTAAGTAGTTCAAAAAGAAATTCTAAATTATTACCTTTGATTTTCTTTTGAAGACCATTAATAGCAGAGTCTAAATCTTCACCCTCATTTTCCACTTGGATGCGCATCTTTAGGAGATCAAACCATCTTTTATCGGCTACGTAAGGATAAAATCCTTCGACTAAATCACTTACATAAGAATAGTGGCCTTGATCGATCTCGTCGGAAAAATAGTCGTAAAGGAATTCTTCAATGTTATTGGCTGTCTCTTCAGAAACTCTTTTTAACGCTTTTTCAGGGGTTACACCCGAGTCGACGTTCTCATTCAAAATCTCCAGTAAATCATTTATTGAATCTTGAAAGGCTTCAAAATTTTTAATTTCACCCACATCGTAGAGATGAATCTGATAATCGAGTTCATCACAAAAAATGGTAAGGGTTTGCTTTTCAGGAACGAGACGGCGCCATAATTCAAACAACGCTAAATAGACTTTATCGTAGTTTTCTTGCTCAAGCTCAAGATCGGCTAGAATGGCATCGGCCATTTCTTCGGGGGTATTGTATTCGTTAGCAAGAAAATGAAAAGTTTCTTTGTCAAAAGGAAGACCCGCTTCTTGAATTTTATCAAAAAGCGTATCTAAGGGGATATCCCTCAAATTCTCAACCTGCCAACTTTCGACTTTTAACGTGGGATCGCGAAGCCAATTTTGGCGAAGAGCATTATAAAGAGCCTTTCTTTCTGTCTCCATGAAACTATTATTATTTATATAATGCGAATTTTTTCAAACAGAATATATCCAATTTTCCCTTCACTATCTTTTATTTTCAAATAGTGACCCTCTTTTTCTTCACCAATTACTTCTACTTTCTCGCCCGCTTTTATTAATTTAACCGATGCCGCCTCTTCAAAAGACTCCATCCTTAAACTGTCTGCCTTTAAGAGGATACCCTGGATAGGGGCTAGATAATGAAAAATAAGGGCTATAGGAATCAAAATAACCGCGCCCCAAATCAGGGGGCGATAAAGAAGGGAAGCAATTAAAACGAAAGAAATGGCGGCTACTAAAAATTCTATGGGCACGGGGAAGGGATGATCTCTGGTTTGAATTTCATTTTTATCTCGAATAGCGTCAACGGCGTTTTTTAAATTGTAATTCCAGGGATTTACTTTTAAAGCTTTCTCATAGTAGTAAATGGCTTCATAAGGCTTATCAAGCGCTTCAAAATAAAGAGCGGCTCTTGACCACTCTTCATTTACCAAGCTTTCATTTAACTGCTTGTTTAATGACGTTTCTTCTTCATAAAACGTTCCCCAAATAGAGCCAGGGATAAAAAGAAAGAGAAAGGCTAACTTCTTAAATTCTTCTTTTAAATCAGATAGTGAATAGCTTTCTTTTCCGTAACGCCAGGCTTCCATTTTATCTTTGAAGGCATTTTGCTCGGGAGTTCCTTTTCTTAAGCTAAAATAGTCCATCGCATGTTCATAGAAACGATCGTTGTCATTTGCATGAATCGTTTCATTATAAGCCTCATTAACGGGATCTATTTTCTTTTTACGGTAGCGATAGAAGAAAAGACCTAGTAATGCCAGTGCAAAATATGGATTAGAGAGCCATTTTGGAGGCCTTATCATCTCAACCGGATCGCCAAGCGTTTGTATTTTTTTCAATTCAGCTTGAGGCGATCCTTCTTTTATATCGATCCTTTTTGATTCAGCCAACTCCGGAGTGACTTTTAAAGGCACCGCTTGAGTATGAATAATTTCATAATTAATTTTATTAGGATCAAAGTAAGCAAAATATACGGGTGGAATGGATGATATTTGATCGTTTAACAATCGAAGTTCATAGGAAATTGTTCTTTGATGAGGGTCGCTATCTTTTTCTGGAGGCAGATCACTCAAGGTAAAGTTCCCATTAAATCCAGGCTGACACATCAATTGAGGAGCTTTTAAACTAGTGAACTCATCCCCTTTAAAAACTAGGGAATATTTGATCCTATCTCCCTTTTTTAACACCGGAGGCGCATCCGCCTTTGCCTCAACGGAAAAAGGGCCCACAGCGCCTGTAAAAAACGGGGGCTTATCCTTTTCTGGGAAAGGGTTAACTTTTATTGTAAAAGACGGGGTTTCAGAAAAAAGAGCAGGCTGCTGATAAATTTTCGAACCATTCGGAGCAATTTGATAGGAATAGCCTTTTGCTTCTGATTTAGGAAAAGTGGTCGTGCCTATCTGTTCTACTTTAAAGGACTGCCTAATCTCACGAATGGACATCTCACCCGTTTCACTATCGTTAATGATTTTTTCACCCAATCTTTGATAGGGAGACTTATCAAGAAGAGGCAGATCTTCAACATCAAGATCGACCGCCCCTTTAAAAAGATAGCGATAGCCTAAAACAATTTTTGTTCCGGGATAGATGTTCGCAGGTCCTTCGTATATATTTTCAAGTTTCAAATAAGCTGAATTCGTTGAAGCGCTCGCTTGCAAGGCCTTCACTTCATATGAAAGGGGTGATGAAGTCTCCTTTTTTCCATTAATGCTAACCGTTACGGCAGGAAAAACTTTGAGCCCTTTTGATTCAGCCGGAATTTTAAATCGATAATTAACCATTTTCACCGCCTCTTGTCCGGGAAAATCCGTTTTCTTGTCGAGTGTTACTTCAAGAGTTTTTCCATCCAGTTTAAAACTGTGTTCATCAATCGTATTTTTTTCTGCAGTTGTGATCTGAACCACACCCGTGATCGGTTGATTTTCATAATAAATGGATTGATCAAGCAAAACATCGATGTCGGCTAAAAGAAGAAGAGGAAAGAGAAAAACAAATATCACCATGGCCTTTCAACTCCCGAACCGGTAGGCGTAACCTTCGTCGTCTCATCTTGCAGCATCATATCCTGTAACGATTGCAGCGTTTCACTGTTTTGTTCTTGTTGAGGACTGCGATCGGTCTTTAAGGTCTCTTCTATTTGTTTTAATAAAATAATGACCTGCATGATCTCAGCGGTATTGATATTTTTAACGCTCGCCAATTGATAAGCCTGATTAAAAAGCTGATAAATTTTAACGCCATTGGTTCGATCGCAACCCGCCTTCATAAATTTATCAAGCTCATCTTGATAGATTGCCGAATAAAATTGACCTAGCCAATCGAGCGCCCTTTTTTGTAAATCTTCAATTTTTTGGCCCAATTGACTTACAGCAAACACTGCGTATTCTTTTTGTAGGCCAATCTTTAACCAATCTGTAAGATCTTTAGGTTTTTCTGGACCCTCATATTTTCTGTAGGCGCCTACACGCTCTTCAATAGTTAAATAAGGATTGAAAAGAGGATTTAACTCTGGAAGTTGCTTCATAGCCTCTTGTAAAAAGGCAAGCCCCTCTTTGGGATCGTTTTGTTTAAGATTTCTATATGCCTCTTCAAGGGAATTGAGATGCCAATTTTCTATTGCCTCATCATTTAAATAAGCTGAATAGCGCCCCTCTTTTACCCTTTCAATCCACACGGGAACGGAAAAAGCAGGATCATCATTTGAGTCTACATAATTGGTGAGGCCTTCTTTAACACGAATCCTGGCTTGGTTTATATCAAAAGAAGGAGGGCAACTTGTCGCTCCTTCTATTTTGCTTTGTAGACAGCTTTGATTGTTGGCTTCTTGTAATAACTTCAAACTCATCGCAAAAAAGAAAGGAGGATAAATCCCTTTGCTTGCCCATGCCTCATATACGCGCGCTTTTGCCAAATACCATTCAGTTAAAAAATAGGGAGAGCTTTTGTTTGTAGGCTCAAATGAAGCGAGTTGCAGAGCCGCCTCATCCAATTTCCCCGCTTCAATTAAACTTAAAGCTTCATTGAGAGGAATAACTCCTTCTTCCCACTCGTTTTTTGGCTCCATTTGTTGATAGGCTTTATACGCGTCTTCATATAAACCTGCGTCATACAAGGTTTCAGGCTCTTCTGCGTTAAGAGTAAAAATAAAAACAAGCGCCGCAATCCTTAATAAGGTCTGAGGCATAAAGAGCGCCAAAATAATCAGAAGTAAAGCAATGCCGAGCGGCCATTGATAATATTCATCGTATAAAATCGTTTTATCGCCTTGGCTTTCTCGCTTCACATTGAATGCCGCGGCTTTGGAGACGACATCATAAAGCTCACGCGAGGATAAATTGCTCTGTTCTAAATAATTTCCAAGTTCCTTTAATAAATTTTCTCCTAAATGAGAAACAACAGGATGGCCTTTATAAGTAATTTTAGGAATTTCTCCGCCTTCTTTTGATCCAATTCCTAAAACAATCATCGGATGGGGATAGGCCTTTTTAATTTCCTCAAGACGATTCGCGCGATCAATCCCCGTCAAAGCATAAAATTCCGTATCGTCTCCGTCCGTTACTAGTAAAACGGTTTTTTCGGGTCCGATTTGATCTTCACGCAAGCGATCCAGTGCCACTTTTAGATCCGTTCCCTCAATACCGGTTTGATTAAACGTAACTTCTTTTAACATGAGGCGGAAAAATAGCTGGTCTAACGTTCTTGGAATCGATTTTTCTGAAGTGGACGTAAATAAATAAAGAGTGAAGTAGCCGCCATCCAGATCGCGAATCAAATCATCAAGGGCATTTAAAGCCGTTTTTAAGCGACTTTCTCTTGTAGGAGTGTCGGTGACTTCCATAGACGATGAAACGTCTAGCACGATTACGAGATCTAATGATTTGTCTTCCCTTAATGCCCTTTTTTTATCCAACGCAATCTCTGCTTCTGAATAATGAGGATTGCCTTTTGGTCCCATAGCGGCAAAGATGATCGCTCCAAAAGCGAGCCAGAAAAATAAATCTCTAAAGAAATGGTTTGAAGACGGAATGGATTTCCAAGGCGTTTTCTTTACTCGTTTCCAGAAGAGGTAGGCGCCAATCAATAACCATATAATGAACAAAAATCCTACTTCCGGATGTGTCCAATTCATGGCAGCGTCCTAAACCAAGTGGTACGTAGGACGATCGCTATAAAATAGAGAAGCAGGCCGAGCAGCAAAAGAGGAAAAGCGTAGCTGATCTTTTCAAAAAGGGTGGGCAACTTTGAGGGATCCAATGGGTCGTGAATGGCGCTCGGCTCAAGTTCGTTTATTGTCTCCATCAACTCATTGATATCGGCGGGTTTTTCAATCATGTAAAAATGCCCGCCCGTTAACTTGGCAATACGTTCCATCTCACGTAGATTGGGTAAATATTGCTCCGTGTTCAGTCTCGGTTCAACATTGATGACGTAGAGTTTTATATCTTTTGCTTTTGCATAATTGGCCGCTTCATTCAATTCGATGGAGCGTGTGGGATTATCTTTGTCTAAAATATTCGGATCTTGTAGGCCATCGGTTAATAAAACGATGCCCGCTACATTCACTTGGTACGGAGCCTTATCACCGAGTTTTTCAGACTCCTCTTTCAAATTCGCAATTATATGAGCCGTTTTATAAATCGCATACCCAATGGCGGTTCCGTCTTCATCCGTACCCTGAACACTATTAATTTTTTTGATGGCGTCAATAATGGCCGCATGATCAAGCGTGGGAGGGACTAAAATATCGGCTTTTCTTGCAAAACCGACCAAGCCTAGGAGATCTTCCGGTCTTTTATTAACAAATTCAACAAGCGCATTTTTAACGAGCGACAGTTTATTTTCAGTGCTTTTGCCTCTGCCACTATAAACCGGCTCAGTCATTGAGCCTGATCTATCTACAGCTAAAAAAAGAATTCGCCCCTCTTTTGGATCGTTCCAAAAAGGATGCTTTTGATTTTGATCAATCGGTTTAAAAGTATGGGGATCTAAGAATGCTAAGGCCAATAGTGCGGTAGCCCCACCGATTAACAAGGGAATCAACCACGCCCATCTGGCTCTTCCCATTAACTCTTTAGGGAAAAACGAGAGGGCGGAATAATATAATTCTGGTCTTTGAAACTGTTTTTTAAGACGAAATAAGAAGAAGGCAAATATTGCTAACAATAATAAGATTGCTAAAGCAATAAAATTCACTCACT
>JAGVJG010000014.1 GCA_020051235.1 Parachlamydiales bacterium
CGATGCGATTTATGGCCTGCCGGAAGTGAAGAAAAACATCGTCCCCAAAATGGTGACTCAGCTCTTAGGCAAAATTATCGATTCCAGATATATGCTAGAGCTTGCTTTGACAGGAGAGTTTATTTCCGCCGAGCGGGCATACCACATCGGATTAATCAATCGTATCGGCGATCCCATTATCCTCGAACCATCCCCCGCCCTCGCCGAGATTAAGAAATATTATCGTGAATCCTCACCGAAGTTTAATTTGACACTATAGTTTCTCGTGCCCGTGCCCGTGTGCGTGCCCGTGCCCGATTCCCGCAATACATCGGAAGTACCACAATAATTAATGAATTGAATATTCGAAGGTAGGTAGAGACCAAAGTTTGACGGGAATCGGGCACGGGCACGCACGCGGGCACGGGCACGGGAAACTTATTTAATGAGTTGGCGGTCGAGCATATTCCGGATATTGGGGGGAATATCGACTTTCTCGCGGGTGGTATAGTCGATGGCGCAGTGAACGGTACGGGAGACGCCGACGAGCTCTTTCTCACCTTCTGGGAGGAGACGATAAATTTGATAGAGGAGAGTGAAAGCGGACTTACCTATTCTTTCACAAGCAACAACAACTTCAACCTTATTCCCTACAAATAACGCCTTATAATAATCGGCTTCGCAGTGAACGATGACTAAAACCACTTTCTCGTGGTTAAACATTTGATAATAGGTGATTTTCTCGGATTCAAGGTAATCCTCAAGCGCATCATTTACAAAACGAAACTGCCTGGCAAAATAAAGGATCCCGGCTGCATCGGTGTCGTGCATCCGGACTTGATTCTTGGAAACAAATACCATATATAATCCCATTATAATGATCTCGAGTAAAATTACACCAATTGAAACGGTTCAGTTTTTAAATCCCGAAGGGGAGTTGGTTAATTTTCCCTATACTATTGCCGAAGATATTCTAATTAAGTCATATGAGTCGATGTGGACGGCGCGTTTAGTCGATGAAAGGATGCTCATTTTACAAAGACAAGGCTCCATTACTTTTGCAATGAGTTCACTGGGGGAAGAGGCGACTGCAGTAGGATCGGCCGCTGCGTTATCTACTGACGATTGGATGTATCCTCAATACAGGGAAGTAGGCGTTATCTTTTATAGAGGATTTACCGTTCAAGATTATATCCATCATATGTTCGGCAATGAGAAAGATCTCATCTTAGGTCGTCAAATGCCAAACCATTTTGGTTCGCGTGCTTTAAACGTGGTTACCGTTTCTTCTCCTATTGGAACGAAGATCCCTCATGCAGCAGGAGCCGCCTATGCAATGAAAATGGATAAAAAGAATACCGTTGCGATTTGCTATTTTGGAGAAGGGGCCACTTCAGAAGGCGATTTTCATGCGGGATTAAATTTAGCTGCCGTCCGAAAGGCGCCTGCAATCTTTTTCTGTCGAAATAATGGATACGCCATTTCAACGCCCGTTTCTAAGCAATTTGCGTCAGACGGCGTAGCAAGTAAAGGCGTTGCTTATGGAATGGAGGCAGTTCGCGTCGATGGCAATGATTTCTTTGCCGTTTACTGGGCAACAAAAAAAGCAAAAGAACATGGACTCGCCGGAAAAGGACCTTATTTAATCGAAGCGATGACTTTTCGTATGGGCGCTCATTCCAGTTCCGATGACCCCTCTGCTTATCGTTTGGAAGAAGACTGCAAACCGTGGGAGGGACGATGTCCCATTTTGCGATTACGAAAATATTTAGAGCGTCACAATTTGTGGAATGAAGAAAAAGAGCTCGCGTTAAGAAGTCGCATTAAAAAAGAGATAGATGAAGCGATTGAGAAAGCGAAGCTGACACAAGATCCCCCGATGGAAAGAATGATTGAAAATGTGTACGCCGAAGTACCCGAGCAATTGAAAGAAGAGTTCGATCGTTTGAAGAAGGAGCTTGAATAATGGCTGTTTTAAACATTATTCAATCCTTAAATCAAACGCTTCATCAGCAGTTTGCTGAAAATCCCAAGCTTGTAACTTTTGGGGAGGATGCAGGAGCTTTTGGTGGTGTTTTTAGAGTAACCTCAGGACTTCAAAAGGCCTTTGGAGAAGATCGTTGTTTTGATACCCCTTTATGTGAACAAGGGATTGTGGGTTTTGGAATTGGTATGGCGCAAGTCGGTTTTAAACCCATTTGTGAAATACAATTTGCCGACTACATCTTTCCCGCTTACGATCAAATAGTGAATGAAATGGCCAAAATGCGTTACCGAACGGCCGATCAATATCAATGTTCCATGATCGTTAGAACTCCTTATGGGGGAGGGATTCATGGGGGGCATTATCATTCTCAATCTCCCGAAGCCCAATTTCTCCATACACCCGGACTCGTGGTCGTATGTGTATCGAGTCCCTATGATGCAAAAGGATTACTAACGGCTGCCATTCAATCTAAAGATCCTGTCATCTTTTTCGAACCGAAAAGAATATACCGCGCTTTAAAAGAAGAAGTGCCGGAAGAATCCTATACGATTCCATTAGGAAAAGCACATGTGGCGCAAGAAGGTAATCAAGTAACTTTGATCGGTTGGGGTGCGCAGCATCATCAAAATATGGAAGCGGCAAAACTTTCGGGCTTATCAGTTGAAGTCATTAATTTGCGAACGTTGAATCCGCTGGATATACATACGATTGAGAATTCCGTGAAAAAAACAAGAAGGGTTGTCATTAGTCATGAAGCGCCTCGTACGCTGGGTTTTGGTGCCGAAATCGCCTCGCAAATCTATGAACGATGTTTTTACCATTTAGAAACCCCTATTCTACGTGTTTGTGGCCTGGATACCCCTTTCCCGAATGCTCATGAAAAAGAATACATGCCCGATAAAGAACGGGTAGCTCATACCCTAAAGGAAATTGTTTCGTTATGACCCATTCTTCTTTATTAACCGTCACTCTTCCCGATATTGGAGAAGGGGTTGTTGAAGGTGAAGTGATTGCGTGGTTAAAGCAAGAAGGTGATTTTTTAAAGCAGGATGAGCCGGTTGTAGTGGTCATGACCGATAAGGCGACAGTTGAACTTCCGGCTCCTCAACCCGGCCGGCTTGCGAAGTGCTATTATAAAGTGGGAGAATTGGCGTTAAAAGATCAGCCTCTCTACGACATTGAACTTGGCGAAACCGAAACTTTTTCCCATCCTCTTGCGGCGCCTCCCGTTAGAAAAGCCGCTAAAGACCAAGGCATCGATCTTCATCAAATAAAAGGAAGCGGACCTGAAGGCCGTATATTGATGGATGATCTTACTCAAACACCGGCGGTGAAACCGGCGGGAGGCATCCAGCAAGCGATGGCTAAAAAAATGGCCGAAGCGAAAACTTCTATTCCCGATTTCTCCATTTTTGCAAAAGCTGATCTGACCCGCTTTTTATCTACTTATCAAAAGCTTTCGACAGAAGCGGAAAAAGAGAATATTAAATTAACGGTCATGCCTCTTTTTATTCGAGCTTTGTCATTAACCATCAAAGCGCATCCTCAAATCAATTCGACTTATGAAGATAGTAAAATTCATACACACACTCACCATAATATTGGGATTGCAACAGCAGGCCCTTATGGCCTCATCGTTCCTGTATTAAAGAAAGTGGAGACTCTATCCTTAAGAGATCTCATTCACGCCTTTGAAGAATTAAAGAAAAGATCGTTATCAAACCAACTCACCCCTTCAGATATGAAGGAAGGCACAATCTCATTTACAAACTTTGGATCCCTCTCTCCCTACTGTATCGGGGGAACCCCCATCATCTACGCCCCGCAAGTATCCATATTTGGAATAGCCCACATTCAGAAAGAGCCCGCTGTGATTAATGATGAAATCGTGATTCGAGAAAGAATCAATGTGAATTCAACTTTCGATCATCGGGTGGTCGACGGCAAGCTCGCCGCCGATGCCACCAACACCTTTATAGAAATATTAGAAAATCCAGTAAGGCTCTTTTAATAATAGATTCTAAAAAATCCGATTTTAGGCTCTTTATATGCTGCATAAGCTTTCTTTAAAGCTTCGTCTGGATCTGTTTCAGATTTACAAAGAGTTTTAAATTTATTCAAGACGTTTTGATAGTAAATAGAAGCATGTTGATTAAATCTATTGGACATTGTGCATCGATCAGGGTCGAAGGGAGGTTCAAATTTTTTGATATAACCTGATAATTCAGCTGTAATCTTATCGATTCGCTTTTGTCTTAATTCTTTCGCTTTCTGATCTTGAAGCTGTTTCTCCCGTAATTCTACTGCAGCGTTATCTTGAATCATTTTATTTAAACGTTCAATTTCACCATCCACTCTTCTTTGATTCACTCGTTGCTGTTCTTCGAGGGTTGTGATTTGCCCTTGCTTATCGTTGACTTCCTTTTGAAGATTTTCAACTTGTTGATTGGCGGTTCCTAATTGCCCTTGCACATCTTGCGTCGCTTTTTGCGCTTGCTCAAGCGAAGTTCTAAGCGTGGCGATTTGTCTTAAATAATCGGCTTTTATCCTTTCAAATTCAGCTCGATCATTATCTCTTTGAACTTGAAACCATCTAAAACAGCCTGCAATCGCTTGAAATTTTGTAGCGGCTGGAACATTTCTATCCACCATAATCCCATTTACTTGATCCGGCGTAACTAATTGAACAAGAGCTTGGGGGGCAGCAGTTACATTTGCTAATGACATAATTAAACCTTCTTAGCGAATTCTAGGGCTAGTTTATGGGTGAGATTTTGTTGTAGATAGTCTTCGAACCGTCTGCGTTGTTCGAGGGTGAAAGTTTTTTTTCTTTTACTGAAAAATACTTTTGCTAGAACCCCTACTTCTAACACAGCTGTTGGTAAGAGAAGTACAGGCAGGACTGTTGCGGCGCTTCCTATTTCTAATGCGGCTAAAGGTAGAATTAATAAAGCTCCAGTAGGTACTCCGATCCTTGGAAGCTGAACAATTAAAGTAAATGAATCGAAAAGAGCGATATAATTGTCGCAACTATTTATCGTTGCGCTAAAGCATGCACGAATACGATTGGCTTCAATTTCGTTGTTCCTTTTCTCTACCGCTTTTTTTTCATTTTCTGCGTTGAATCGAACGACGATTTGATTGATTTGGTTTAGATTTAGTGCAGGAGTGGGGGGGGCGGCAGGTACGACTATGGCGGCGTTTTGTTGTTGTACATCTCTTGCGCGATTTTGAAGGTCTACCACATCATTTCCTAGCCTTCTTTGCCCATCTTGTAGTTCGACCACTTGTCCACGAATTTCGTCAACATTACGAACGACGTCTCTTTGTTCATTGCGTAGCGCTCGAACGTCGCGTCTGCGTTGATCATCTAATACTAGAAAACCTTCACCGATATGATTAAATAAATCTTGTTCCGTATCGCCGTTTAGATCGGCATTATTAAGACGAGCAACCACAAATTCTATGGGTTGATTAGGGACAGGTAGCATTATTAATTCCTTTTAAAAGGTAATATAATAATCTCTGTTTTATTTATTTGTAATTAAAATTTAGGTAATAACCTTAATAGTATCGGTATCAAATTGGAATTTATAAGAATGAATGTAGCCTTTCTTCTTTAACTTTTTAAGTATACTAAAGGTTAGGCTTCGGAAGTTGGGAGGCGTGCGGGTAAAGTAATTATTTCCATAAAGGGTTTGAATCTTCTCGTAAATCGAGTTTTCATAATCTTCCAATCGTAACGAAAGGGTGCGTCCCATTCTTAGATCAAATAGAGGATTATCGTTGTAGTTAAGTTTCGAGTTTATTTTTGAAACAATGAAATTTAGCACTTCTAATTTGCGGGGGCTCTTAAATAAAGGGGGAACTTTTAATGATTGAGTGGGGTCAAAAATTTTAGATTTTTTTACATATTCTTCGTGAAGTTTCTCTTTTTCCTGATTTCTTAAGGCATGCTCTTTGATTTTAGAAAGATCAATGCTAGTCATCAATTCGGATCGAAGTTCCTGTAAATATTCTGTTATCTCATCGAAATAGGCGTGGGGAACGTAATAAAGAAGGCCGTCTTTTTTTCGGGTATTTCCTGGAACAAGGCCTTTAACGGCGCCCAATTGATCTAAATCAACTAAAGCAACCCAACCCTCCTCTAATAGCATGATATTATCGTATTTTGGATCTCCATAACCCAATTCACAAATAAAATGCATAAGTTGAAAAAATACGTTCTTAATGAAGGGCAATAAATCGGGATCTTTCCAACAATGAAGATACGCACTTTTTTGCCCCAAATAACTATGGCAGATAGGAGAGACTTTTTGCTGCATCAAAAAAGTCCTTCCTTTTACTTGAATCACTTGGGCATCCGGTACAAAAAGCAAATATAAATTGTCTCGAGCAATAATTTGCTTTGCGAGCAAAGTAAGATTAACATATTTCTCAGCTGCCGATCTTTCCATGGGCTTAAACACAAAATCTTGTACGTCATGAACAAAATAGACTTTATTGCAGCCACCTTCGATTACGTTCATTTTGTCGATATCAAATATAGCTTCTTTGAGCGCATCTAAATGAAAAGAGGTTGCCTGAACTATATAAGGGGGTTTATGAGTTTCGCGTTTAAGAATATTTAGAGCGTTTTCTTTAAAGGTAGCCATTCTTTGAAGGCGATTGTTCGGCAAAGGATCACAAAATTTTTGATCATCGATATAAAAAGAATGAAAACCTCGGGATATTAATTTTCCAGCAAGCATGATTAAAGGAATGATTACGGTTAGAATGGATAGGATTTTTAAAGCTGTTTCAAACCATTTTTCTTTATACTTTTTGAGGATGAGTTCAAGTCCATTATCAGTTGTTTTTACATAGGTGTAGCGGTTTTTTGAAAAAGTAAAATAGTTTTCAAAAGGATTAAAATCGTTAATAGGTTCCCAAAAACCTACTTTCCTCATGTCAACGCGGCCCAAGCAATCAAAGCGAGCGTTAGTGCGATAAAGGGTAAATCAAGTTTTGGCTGCCAGAGTTTATGACGATGCAATAGAATGCTTTGCACAGGGTAATAGAAGAGTTCCACGAGTGAAATCGCAATGATGACTCCCTTCTCATGTCCGAATTGATATCCAAATATAAGTAGGATGATAAATATCGTAATATGGAGGGCGAGTAGTTTCGCAAACGTTTTAGTTCTACCTATAGCCAGCCATACGATCGAATAGGTTTGGTTAAGGATGCCGGGAATAAAACCGATGCCGAGCCATTTAAGCATCCAGGCGGCGTCCCAAAAAGTAGGGAGATAGAGAGAGTGAATAAGAGGGGCGCTGATAAAAACGAGAAGTACTTCAATCGCGATAAAAGGAATGACAATCTTTGATCGCATCTGAAAAAGTCTTTCTGTGTCCACTCCTTCTTCTCGATGAACTTTTGAAAGCCAGGGAAATCCGATTTTAGTGCTTAAAGCACGGCAAATTTCAAGAGGGGCTTTTGCTAAATTTAAACTAATTGAATAGATACCCAAAGTGGTTAGAGAGAATAGGTATCCAATCGATAAGATATCAATTTGTCCAGAGAAATAGCCCAAGAACGTACTAAAAAATATCCCTTTACCGTAATTGAAAATTTCAGCTTTTGCTTCCGGGTCAATTCCGAATGAAGGTTTAAATCCGCGGAAAAATATATAACCTAAGAATAGTCGAATGATGCAATAGACTAATGTAGCAAGGACGAGAGCCCATACGGTGGGGTATTTATAAGCAAAACTGATTGCTAAAACGATACCGATAATTTGAGTGAAAAGATCAAATAGAACCAAACTCTTCATCTTAAGATGACGATTTAGCGAGAAAAGAATGGGCGTATTAAAGCTCGCGATTAAACTATTCAGCCCCACTACAGGTAGTACATATAAAATTAAGGACTCTCCGTAAAATAGAGAAACGGGATACGCGAGAACGCATGCTAAAAAGGCAATGAATGCCCCTCTAATCAATTGAAAAGACCATGCCGTTTTTAAAAACTTCGGATCGTCTCCTTTTTGGTTTTGGATAATGCTAGGTCCTAACCCTAGATCAGAAAACATCTCCATCCCTTGAATGAGGGTGTAGACCAAGCTCATAAAACCAAATATTTCCGGAACAAGCATTCGGGCAAGAATTAAATTGCCCCCAAATCGAATGATTTGGGAGAGAGCGTAGCCCACTAAAGTCCAGCTTGTTCCTGAAACGAGTTGAGAGCGGCTAAACACCATCGGCCGGA
Source organism: Parachlamydiales bacterium (assembly GCA_020051235.1). GTDB lineage: Bacteria > Chlamydiota > Chlamydiia > Chlamydiales > Parachlamydiaceae > CAZABG01. The sequence goes on from JAGVJG010000014.1 coordinate 8,216, forward strand.
TTATTGTTGTTTGTTAATAAGCGGGGAGAGCGGTCATTCTGATTTCTAGGACGCTTAATAAAATGGGGAATTAACGATTTCAATACACGGCTTAAACTATTTATTCTTCCATCCACCGTTTTATCATAATCTTCTTTCGTTCCTATTCTGCTTCCACCCATTCCATCTGTTCGTGAAAGTTGTCTTCTTAAACCACCGGGAGGCTGTGTCATGGTATCCTCATGATATTGGAGTAAAAAGGGCCATTAATTCAGAAATTGATAAAGCTTCCGTTTTCTTTTGATCGTGGAAAAGATTCAATAAATCAGGCGTTTGCGTGGTCATGTTTGTTCTCGACCGCAAGTTTCTTTCGAACTTTTTAAAAAGTTCAGGCAACGATTCATCTCGTCTAAAGCGATGACCGATAGGATATTCAACAGTATTTGTGAGGGGAGTTTTAACACCCTTTAAATAAATCGTAAGTTTGTTTGCAATTGATCGTTTATCGGGATCCAAATAGTCCTTTGAGAATTCACTATTCTCTTTAACTTCCATAATGGATCTTAAGAGATCTATTCGGGGATCTTTAGCCACTTCAGATTCATAATCATCAGCATCAAGCGAACCTTTAATAAGCCCTATTGCAATCATGTACTGAAGGCAATGATCTCTGTCTGCGGGATTATGTAAAGGCCCTTTTTTGTCTATAATACGAATGGCCGATTCATGCGTTTCTACTTCGATTTTTTCAATGTCTTCAATTTTAAGTTTCGAGTGAAGCGAGATAGCGGCCTCGACAGCGGTTTGTGCATGAAATTCAGCAGGAAATAGTGTTTTAAATAGGATATGTCTCATCACATAATCTTTTAGGGGTCTTTCTATGGTCAGTTTATTTCCTTGAAATAACACCGCTTCAAATCCCCATTTCGGAGTCGATAAGACACTTGGATAGCCCATTTCACCTCTCAAAGCATGATAGGCATGAAAGAGGGCTCTTGAACACGCATCACCTGCTGCCCAAGATTTTCGGGGACCTACATTGGGTTGATGTCTATAAATGCGAAGAGGTCCTAAATCAGCAAAAGCGTTTGTTAAAGCGCGAATCACGGCATCCTCATCTCCGCCCAGATAAAAAGTGCTCACAGCGGTAGAGGCTATTTTCACAAGAATAACATGATCCAGGCCGATTTTATTAAAGCTGTTGGACAATGCGAGTATTCCTTGGATTTCATACGCTTTAATCATGGCTTCAAGCAGCTCTTTTACCGATTTACCTTCTAAAGCAGAAAGTAGTGCGCCTAAATTATCGGATGGATGTCCCCATTCTTTTCCAAGCCAGGTATCGTTGAAATCAAGCCAGCGAATCAATGAACCATTTGAAAAAGCGGCATTAATGGGATCGGCAATAAGAGAGGTCCCGATGATAGGGAATCCTTTATCTACGGCAAAAAGGGGAGTGATTCTTTTGACACAATCATTGTAACGAAGAGCATATAGGGCACAACCTAATGCATCATAAAGTGCGAGTCTTGCCGTTTCATAAGCCTCTTGAGAAAATTCAGGAGGATGAACCACATACTTAGCTATTTGAACTATAAGTTCATCAGGTGGAGCGCGCATCAAGTTCCGCCCATTTTTTCCGTTTGGGGCCGGTATATTGGCTTAAAGGTCTTATAATTTTGTTATTTTCTCTTTGTTCATTCAAATGAGCGCACCAGCCTGCGAGCCGTGACATTACAAAGAGAGGGGTAAAGAAATAAGTCGGTATTTTTAGATAGTGATAAACAAGCGCGCTATAAAAATCGAGATTAGGAAATAACGCTTTTTCTCTTCTCATAACCGCTTCTATTCGTTCGGCTATGGGAAATAAATAGCCTTCTTTAGAATGTTTAGAAAGCTTTTCTGCCCATTCTTTAATAATATCAGAACGAGGATCGTGCGTCGTGTAGACACGATGACCGAATCCCATGATCAATTCTTTATTCTTCAGTTTTTCAAGAATGGCTTTTTCTGCTTCCTCGGGAGTTTTATAGCTTGAAATGAGTTGATAGGCTTTTTCATTTGCACCTCCATGAAGAGGGCCTGATAGAGCACCGATTCCTCCACATATTGAGGAGTAAATATCTGCTAAGGTCGAACCAATTACTCTTACGGTAAAAGTCGAGGCATTGAATTCGTGTTCAGCATACAGGATCAAAGAAACATCAAGTGCCTTGATTTCTTCTTCGGTGATTGGCTCCTGACGGATTAATTCTAAAATATGCCCTGCCAAGGTTTTTTGCTCGGTAATCGGATTGATCTTCTTATCTTGGCTATGAAAGTAATACCAATAAATAAGCATCGAGCCTGTAACCGCAAGAAGCCTGTCAGGAATTTGGTTTTTATCTTTTTCTAAATCTTCTGGTTCTAAAAGACTTAAGAGACTTACATGAGTACGAAGGGCCGCCATTAAATCATAAGAGGGCGGCACCTCCTGAAGCAAGTTTTTTAACCCTGCTGATAGATTTTCTAACCCTTTCAAATGTTTTTGATAAGCGGATAGCTCTATACGATTGGGTAAATGACCTCTAAGGAGCAGATATGCGACTTCTTCAAAAGAACCCTTCTTAGCTAGTTCTTCTATGGAATAGCCTCGATATAGAAGAGATTCGTCTTCTGCTCCACATAGACAGATCGATGATTCGCCTGCAACAATACCGGCGAGTCCTCCTTGCTTCTTAACATCAACCATTTTATCTACCGATTAAAATGAAAATGCCTGCGAGTAAAGCTAAGATGCCGATAATAATTCCGGGAATCGCAACGCCTGCGATCGACACTAAGCCAATTAGGATTAGATAGATCGAGAGCAATAAGAACCCGATGTTTTTCGTAATATTCATTGTTTCTCCTTTAGTTACTTTAAAAAAACCTTTTAACAAATCATCATGTGCTTAACAAGGGATTTCATATGAAGAAAGTGGCCGTACTCGGCGGACTAGGTAAAATGGGAAGGGGAATTGCTCTTCTACTTTTGGAAATGCTGTCATTCGAAAATGAACCCTTTGAACTTCATCTCATTGATCCTAATCAAAAAGCTCGCGATGAGGTTAGAAACTATCTAGCTGAATCTTTAAAGCGTTCCTCCGAAAAAAGAATTGTCGAATTACGAAAGCTCTATACCCATTCTCCTTTGGTCAGTAATAGTGAAATTTTAGATACATTCCTCAAAGAAAAGCTCGCGAATGTTTTCTTTCATCAATTTGTTGAAGAAGCAAATGATTGTGAGTGGATTTTTGAAGCGGCTTTAGAAACGCTCGATTTCAAAGTCGACCTATTAAAGAGAACTCCCAAGAAAGCCCTAATATTTACAAATACCTCCTCTATTCCCATACATTTACTAGAAGAAAAAGCCGGGCTAAAAGATCGAATCATTGGATTTCATTTTTACAATCCTCCTCCCATGCAGCCGTTAATGGAAATCATTTCGATTAAAGAAGGTCCTTTAAAAGAATTGAGTTTAGATCTTGCTCGTAAAATGAAAAAAACCGTTGTATTTTCAAACGACGTGGCCGGTTTCATTGGGAATGGGCATTTCTTAAGAGAAGTCGATTTAGCTTTTCAACTAGCTAAGAAAGAAGGATTTGAAAAAGTCGAGTTAGCAACGAAAAAGTTGTTAATGCGCCCAATGGGGATTTTTGAACTCATGGACTTTGTCGGCTATCAAGTGGTCTATAATATTGCAGAAGTGATGAAAACTTATGGTCCGTATAAAGGCGATTTAACTCAATTGAAGCAATGGATAGATCAAAAAACCAAACCCGACATAAAGCCTATTGAAAGCGATTGGAAAACCCTTGCTAAAAGTCCTGACAAAGAAAAAATAATTAAAGAACGCATTCAACAGTTGCATAATGATAATTCTAAAGAAGCTGAACTTGCTATTCGTTTTTTAGAGCAATCGTCACATTTTATGGAGGAGCTTGTCGATTTAAAAGTCGCCCATAATATTAAAGACGTTGCTGAAGTTCTGAAGTTAGGTTTTCATCATCTATATGCCCCCAATGAGGTGCTTTATGCCATTCGCTAAACCCATCTATGCAGTTGCCGGTTATAAAACGGTTTTTATGGGTCCGGGTAGACCTGAATTTAAACCGGAGGATTCAGCCGCCTCTTTTGAAACGATCATTAAGGAAACCGCTGAAGGTACAATGGCACAAGTGCCTCATCGCCATATCGATGAAGGCGTCATAGGTAGTTTTATGGCGGCTCGTTTCATTAATCAAGCCAATTTGCCGGGATTTCTTCCTTTTATGGTTCCGGAGTTATTGTATAAACCTTGCTTTGGAGTAGAAGGGGCTTGTGGAACAGGAGGGAGAGCGATCGGATTAGGAATTCGTTCGTTATTATCAGGTCTTGCGGATACGGTTTTCGTTTCGGCCTTTGAAATTCAAAACACCATGAAAGCGCTTTATGGGGCCGATGTCTTGGCGGGAGCTGCCTATTACAATGGGGAAAGAAAAGAAGGAGAAGCCTTCTTTTTTCCAGGAATATTTTCTAATCGCTCCGTTCAATATATGGAAAAATACGGGAAAGAAAAAACCAGAGAAGCGCTTGCAACTTGGTATGAAAATGCAATTGTACATGCGAGAAGTGATGTGAAAGCGCAAGAGCATTTTAATAAAACGGCTGATTTAAAAACGCTCGGAATGACTCCTCCTAATCCGAAAACCTTTTTGCCGGGATTAAATCCTTATGACTGTTCAAAAGTGTCCGACGGAGCCGCTTCTTTTATATTGGCGACAGAAGCAGGATTAAAAAAACTAGGGGTTGATCCCACTCTTGAAATCATTGGTTTGGGTGAAGCGGAAGGGGATATCACAGCAAGGCCTAAAGATCCGACACGTATGGATACGACAGAAGCGGCGACTAAAAAGGCTTTTCAAAGTGCTTCTTTAAATCCATCTGACATTCATCGTTATGAAGTGCACGATTGCTTTACTATTTCAGGCCTTCTTTCTCTTGAAGCAATTGGACTTGCGAATCCCGGTGAAGGGCCCGACTACATTCTCTCAAAAAAATCGTTCGATAAGGTGAATCTCTCTGGGGGCCTTATTGGTTTTGGTCATCCAACAGGTGCCTCGGGTGTGCGTATGTTAGTAGACCTTCTTCATGACGAAAAGGCAAAATTAGGAATGATGGTGAGTATGGGCGGTAACGATAAAACCGTCACCGCGCTCATTACAAAACGAATTTGATTAAAGGTCTCTAAGGACAGGTTTTGAGCTTATAATTTTGCCATTTTGATAGGTCACATGTTGCCACCAATTCCTTGCTTTTGTATAGAATTGACCGTTTCCATCAAGCATTTCATTTTTGATGGGCCCTTTATATAAATCGCCATTAGGATATCGAATAGTACCTGCAAAAACTTCTGTATATATAAGACAGTTACTTGAATTGATAAGGGCTTTAATATTCCCTTCCAAAATAGTTTTATTGGGTAAAGTAATGATTGAAGATCCATTAATTTTATCATTAAAAAAATGACTGACTATGATCAATCCTGAATAAAAGGAAAGTCTGCCTTTTCCATAAAAGAACCCTTCATGAAAATTACCTTCGTATTCAAATACTCCGGTAACGGTCATTTTTCCAAAACCATGGGGTTTGTTATTTTGAAAGGAACCCTTATAGTCGGCATTTGATTGAGGATTTCTATAAATTCCTTCTACAAAAGAATTTCCAACAAAAACACCTTCGAAAATTTCTCCGGTTGATTTGACTAATCTTCCTTGACCTTTTGGCATTCTATTTTCGTCCACTTCGCCTTCATAAATGCCATCACTGTAAATAATTCTCTCGATGGCGCAAGTTTTCGATAAAATGGAGCCTACACAATGAGAGCTCCAATTCCTTTTTCGAAGAGGAGGTGCGGGCGTTTGTGGGTTTTGGTTTTCTACCGTTTGTTGAAATAAATTAGGTTTTTTAGGAGATCCATAAATAACTGGATCTTCTGGTAATAGACGTTTAGTTAAGTTTATTTGCATAATTATAAAAAAATAAAAATATTATAATAAGATTTATTGTTTGTGTCGAGTTATAATTAAAACTTCTAATTTACTTTTGAAGTTGCTATTATTCTTGCATGAAAATTGTTGTAGGAATGTCTGGAGGGGTCGATTCTTCTGTAGTAGCCTATCTTTTAAAAAAGGAAGGCCATGAAGTGATCGGCTTATTCATGCGAAATTGGGAAGAGGGCGAGGATTGCCCTGCGGAAGCCGACTATCAAGACGTTGTCAATGTGGCCAGCTCTTTAAATATCCCTTTTTATACGATTAACTTTACAAAAGAATATAAAGACCGCGTTTTCAAAGATTTTATCGAACAATCTCTAAAGGGATTAACCCCAAATCCAGATATCCTTTGTAATCGAGAAATCAAATTTAATTTATTGCTAGAGAAAGCAAAGGAATTAGGCGGAGATTTTCTTGCGACGGGACATTATGCCAGAATTAAGGATGGAGAACTCCTAAAAGGGCTCGATCCCAATAAAGATCAAAGTTATTTTCTCTATACCGTTAAAAACGACCTATTAAAATCGGTAATGTTTCCTATTGGGGATTTACCTAAAACGGAAGTAAGAAAACTTGCAAAAGAAGCGAATCTTGCCACCCATCAAAAGAAAGACTCGACGGGTATCTGTTTTATTGGGGAAAGAGATTTTCGTTCATTTTTATCGCAATATATCTCTGTTAAACCCGGTCCCATGCTTACCTTAGAAGGTAAAAAAGTGGGTGAGCATATGGGGATTGCCTTTTACACCATCGGTCAAAGAAAAGGCCTTGGTATCGGCGGTGCAGGCGATGCCTGGTTTGTCGTTGATAAAGATGTCGAGAAAAACGCCCTCATCGTTGCTCAAGGACTTAATCATCCTTCTCTATTTTATTCTGAGCTTGTCGCCGATACCTTATCTTTTGTAGGGCGAGAACCTCCCCAAAGATGTCACGCTAAAATCCGTTACCGCCAAAACGATCAGGCCTGTGAAGTGAGAGTGATAGATGACAAAGCCTACGTTAAATTTGACGTGCCCCAGCGCGCAATTACGCCAGGGCAATCGATTGTATTCTACGATCAAGACGTTTGTTTAGGCGGGGGCGTAATTATCTCAAGATCGGGCAATTGATTTAAGAGTTTCTTAGATCCGATTGCAACGGTTACGCCTTGATCAAAGCCGGGTATTAGGTGTTTTTGGACGGCTTCGATAATATCGGTGCGCGTCGCTTTCAAAGCGCGTTTACGATTCGTTTCTCTGATTTGATCGGTTCTTCCCTCTCTTAACCACATGTAGGCAATTTCCGCTCTGTTGGCAGGGCGTACGGGTTGATCAAGGGTTTGAACGAATTCGAACTTCGCTTCAGTAAGATCAGAATCAGTAAATTCACCTTTTGCAAGCTCGTGTATCGCAAATTTAAATGCATCTAATGTCGATTTTACATGCGGGTCGCGATAAGAGCTTAATTGGAAATAGCCTTCATTACCGATTGAAGAAGAGCCTCCACCGTAAGCGCCCCCTTCCTCACGAATTAGAGGGTGTAGGAAAAGGCTGTCCATTAAATTGGAAGCAAGGGCAAGGATTGGTGTATCAGGATGGACATACGGCACTGTTTTAAAGCTGTGCGAAATAAATGCCACGGATGAAGAAATCACTCTTCCTTGTGAAGGTTGCGCCTTTAGAGGAATATTCCAGTCGGGTATCGCTCGACCATTGTCTTTAAGATCTATCAAACCAAAATAGCGTTCTTTTTCTAGTTGTGTAAGGATGGATCTTTCTCCTCCAATGACAAGTTCCGGTGAGCGGTAATGAAATATATGCTCAAAAAGCTGCTCAAATTTCTCAAAAGGAATTTCTTTTAAATTCGTTAAGAAGTCTGTGTAGCTCATTCCAAAACACCAATCATAAAGCTGACATCCCGTTCTAAGAGAAGCGGAAGACAGTGATTTTGCATAACGCATTGCATTGGCGTTAAATGCCGATTCAAGCTGAGAACGTTGTTTGGAGATGACTTCTTCGATCCGATCTTTTTCATTAAGACCCGGCTTCGTCGCAAAATCTTTAATTAAACTGAAAAGAGTCTTTGCTTTTGTGTTAAGCGATTTTCCTTTTATGTGAATGGAGGGTCTAATTAAATCGGGATGAGTCGCTTGCGGATTCATGCCGAGAGATATGTAGATTCCACCCGTAGAAGATTGAATTTCATTTAAGGTATCTTCATACGATTTTCCGCCGGCGCCTACTTGTGTAATGATTGCCATCAACAATCTCAAATAGTGGATATCGCTTAATGGAATGGCCGGTAAATCGTAAATAAGGTCAGCATACACGAGTCCGTTCGTAAAGACTTCGTGTTCCGCCACCTTTAAATGATTGAAATTGCGCATTTCAAGCGGGAAGCTTTTTACGGTTTGAGGAACATCCTCAAGGCTTACAGTGGGTAGGCAATCTTTCGGCCCTAACTCTTTTTGCGCTTTTTTCAAAGCTTTTGCTTCTTTATTAATAAGATCGACATCAGCCGGGGTAAGGCTCGCATTTAACTTTTCAAGGCGAGCGTCTTCCTCTGCTTGTTCTTTTGCTTCCAGTTCGAAATCGGGTTTCATGATGATCATGACCCGATGAGTATTGTTCAAAAGGTAATGATCAATCAAATAACTGAAATAGTTGGGATTTTCTTTCAG
>JAGVJG010000152.1 GCA_020051235.1 Parachlamydiales bacterium
GCCAAAATCGCGTATGCGAGCGATGGGCGTGCTTTAGGCACGTTCGAGCGAGAGCCCCGTTATGCGGTATACGCGCATTTGGGCACGTCAGAAATGGCCTTGGGGAGCGGGGGCGGCAGCCCCGACAAGTTTATTGGTCGGAAAATGCGTCAGCATTTTTTGACAAATCTCGAGTAGAAATCTAATGAAACGCAGGACGGTATTTAAAAGTTAATTTTTCTGATTTATTGAGGTTGTTCTATCTGATTAAGCTACCAGCACTTTAGTGCAAATTGTTGCCCATTCGAACTTTTAAAGTTCATTTCTTTCAAGATTATCAAAACTTCATTATAACATAAGTTTATGACTGATCAGACTCTACCAAAAGATTTCATCTGGCGCAGGCTGCACTCTTTGATGGGTGTGTGGTTTGCTCTTTATTTAGCCTTCCATTTGTTGACCAACTCGCAAGCGGCATTGATGTTTGGCGAAGATGGAATTGGATTCGTAAAAGGTGTAAATGCCATTCACGAACTTCCGTTTTTAAATGTTATTGAGATAGCTTTTCTTGCTGTTCCAATTTTGATTCACACGATTTGGGGCATTCAATATCTCTTCACCGCCAAATACAATTCTTTCGGTTATAACGGCAAAGATCCGTACTTACCTCAATATGGAAGAAATAGAGCGTATACTTGGCAGCGAATTACAGCCTGGATATTACTTGTAGGGGTTGCGGCTCACGTGGTTCATATGCGCTTTATTGAGTATCCTGCAGTAGCAAAAGAGGGATCGAAAAGCCAGTATGTGGTTCGTTTAGATGAAGATCCGGGTCTACATTCGCTGAAGGAGCGGTTGGGATATAAAATTTATACGTTTCAAAATGTCCAAGATTTTGAACAAAGTCATAATAAAGAAAGTCCCTATGAGGAAAGTTTTGTAAAAGCCTTAAAAGAAAAACCGCTTAAACCCGGACAAATACTTGCTGTGGCGGATAATTTCGGAACGACTTCCTTATTAATGGTGAGGGACACTTTTAAAAGCCCTCTCATGATCGCCTTGTATACGATTTTTGTTCTAACAGCCTGCTTCCATGCATTTAATGGATTGTGGTCTGCAAGTATTAAATGGGGAATCACATTGACTGCGCGTGCACAAAGAAACTGGTTGATCGTGTGCCAGGTGATAATGGCAGCCGTTGCTCTTCTTGGCCTTACAGCCATATTTGGAACCTATTGGATTAATTTAAGGAATTGATATGGCAAAAGAGAAAACAGCCATTGTTGTAGGTGGTGGATTAGCAGGCCTTGCGGCTGTAGTGCGACTTGCAGAGAATGGAGTAAAAGTTAAGTTAATCTCGGTTACCAAAGTAAAAAGATCTCATTCTGTTTGTGCGCAAGGGGGAATAAACGCGGCCATCAATAACAAAGGTGAAAACGACTCACCCATCATCCATGCCTATGATACAATTAAGGGGGGCGATTTTCTCGGTGATCAACCGCCTATTCTTGAAATGTGTCTCGCAGGCCCTTCGATTATTTATATGATGGATCGATTCGGATGTCCTTTTAACCGAACTAAAGAAGGGAATCTCGACTTTAGACGATTTGGAGGCACTCTTTACAACCGAACCGCTTTTTGTGGCGCTTCAACCGGACAGCAGCTTCTTTATGCGTTAGATGAGCAAGTTAGACGGTATGAAGTGAAGGGGCTTGTAGAAAAATTTGAGCATCATGAGTTCATGCGTTTGATTACAGATTCTGAAGGACGGGCGCGCGGCATCGTGATGCAGGATCTATTCAATCTAAAACTGGAAACATTAATTGCAGATGCAGTGGTGATTGCCACAGGGGGCCTAGGCCTTCTGTTCAAAAAATCGACCAATTCAACCTTCTGTACGGGTGCAGCAAATGGAAGGCTTTTCAAACAAGGGATGCATTATGCAAATGGGGAGTTTATACAAATTCACCCGACTGCCATTCCTGGAGAAGATAAATTACGATTGATGTCTGAATCTGCGCGGGGCGAAGGCGGAAGAATTTGGGTATACGGAGACAGCTCGAAATCGATTATGGGCCCTGATGGCAAAACGGTTCAATGTGGAAAAACAGGTGAACCTTGGTATTTCCTTGAGGAACTTTATCCCGCTTTTGGAAATCTTGTGCCTAGAGACATTGGCGCAAGAGTGATCTTAAAGATATGTGAGCTCGGTTTGGGTGTTGATGGCGGAATGCAAGTTTATTTGGATGTTAGCCACCTATCGGAGGAGAAGAAGAAAAAATTAGAATCGATATTAGAAATCTACCAAAAGTTTACAGGCGACGATCCAAGAAAAGTGCCAATGAAAATCTTTCCTGCTGTTCACTATTCGATGGGGGGAGCTTGGGTCGATTGGCCTGCGGTAGATGATCCGGATAGAGAAACTCGCTATCGCCAAATGACTAACATCCCGGGTTGTTTTAATGTGGGAGAATCCGATTTTGAATATCATGGGGCTAATAGATTAGGAGCTAATTCTCTTTTATCCTGCATTTATAGCGGACTTGTCGTTGGAAATGAAATTCCACGATACTTAGACCAAAACTTTCCTGAGACTAAATCAAGTGATGTTGATCTTGCTGTTAAGGCAGAAGAAGAGGAAAGGAAACAATTATTCAATCAACAAGGCGATGAAAACGTCTTCCGTTTGCATGATGAGTTATCCGACTGGCTAGTCAACAATGTAACGGTAAAAAGAAATAATATCGATTTATCAAAAACTCTCGATAAGATTTACGAAATAGAAGCTCGATCAAAAAAAGCTCCGTTGCTCGACACAGGGTTATTTGCAAACCAAAGTTTAGTTTTTGCAAGACAGTTTCAACCGATGCTTGATCTTGCAAAAGTCATTACACGAGGCGCTCTTTTAAGAGATGAGTCGCGAGGCTCACACTTTAAAGAGGAGTTTCCGAAAAGAGACGATGAAAATTGGCTTAAGACAACCATTGCGAGCTATAATTCAAGCGGAGTTCCCGATTTTAATTACAAACCTGTCGATACACGCCATTTAAAACCCGTTTTAAGGGACTATAGCCAAGCAAAAAAAGTAGTTCCTCATTTAGAAAATGTGCCCTCAAACATAAAACTCCCCTTATAGGAGTGTGAGATGGAAAAGTTCATTTTAAAAATATGGCGCGGCTCTCCCGGAAAACAATATTGGGAGGAGTTTGAGCTTGAGCTTAAGCCCAGCTTGAATGTGACCGCCGCCCTAATGGAAATACGAAAAAATCCTGTAAACACAAAAGGTGAGAAAGTTACGCCCGTATCATTTGAAGCGGGATGTTTAGAGGAAGTTTGCGGCTCCTGCTCGATTCTAATTAATGGCTATCCAAGACAAGGTTGTACGGCCCTTATTAAAACAATAATTGAAGAGACAAAAAGTTCAACCATTACACTTGCTCCTTTTACAAAATTTCCTTTAGTAAGAGATTTGATCATTGATCGCTCTTCGATGTTTGAAAATTTAAAAAAAGTTCATGCCTGGGTTGAAGCGGACGGGAGTTTTATACAGGGTCCTGGACCCAAGATCTCTCCGAAAAAGCAAGAGGTCATGTATTCACTTTCTCAGTGCATGACTTGCGGCTGTTGCGTAGAAGCCTGTCCGCAGATGAATGACCATTCCGATTTTGTTGGCCCGCAAGTTATTGCTCAAGTGCGACTTTTTAACGCTCATCCTATAGGCGCAGAAGATAAAGAGGAGCGGATGCATGCAATGATGGAACCGGGCGGCATCAATGCTTGCGGCAATGCGCAAAATTGTGTTAAGGTTTGTCCGAAAAATATCCCGCTGACCGATTCGATTGCTGCTGTGGGTCGAGATGCGACGATACAAGCATTTAAGGACTTACTAAGTTTTCCTGACCGTGACTAAATTATTTTGGATTGTTTTAGCCAAGACCCTGCTTTTAATAGCGTTTATCCTTTTTGGACCTCTCGGTTTAAGCCCCGATGAAGCTCAATACTGGACATGGAGCCAGCATCCTTCTTTAGGATATTATTCAAAACCTCCCGGCATCGCCTATCAAATCGGACTCACAACCTTATTTCTTGGAAATAATGAACTAGGGGTAAGGTTTGGATCTTTGATATTCGGCGCTTTGATGCCCTTCTTAATCTACTTATTAGCAAAACAAGTTTCTTTAAGTGATGAAGAAGCGTTTTGGTCAGGCGTCATTTGGTGTTTTATTCCCATCGGATTAATCGGATCACTACTTGCTATTACTGATGTTGGGATGATTTTCTTTTGGACGCTTGGGCTATATTACTTGCTTAAAGAGGGCGCTACACCAAAACTTGGGCTTATAATAGCTTGTGGAGCTCTTTTTAAATTTCCGATTTATTTCTTTTGGCTAGCTGCGCTTTTTTTAATTCCAATCGATAAAAAATGGATGAAAGCCCTTTTGATTTCCTTAGTGGGCCTTATTCCTTCACTCATTTGGAATATTCAAAATAATTTCGTAACTTTTAGGCACGTTTCTGCAACCCTTCCTGGAGGTACCTCTGCTTTATTATCTCAGGGTAATCCTTTAGAGTTTATTGGAACTCAAATAGGCCTTTTATCTCCGATTTTATTTTTTATTTTTATGATCGGATTTATTCGCACACGGTGGGAAGAAACGCCGCGTCCCATTGTTTTTTTAGGTTTTATAACTATTTTTATTCTTGCAGTTGGAATTGTTACTTCCTTTTTCACCAAGGTGCAAGGAAACTGGATTATCTTTGCTTATCCTAGCGCAATACCCTTTTTAGTATGGGCCGCTACTCATCAATTCAGTAAAGGGGAAGATTGGCTTAGGATTGGGTTAGCGTTATCTCTTTTATTAATAATCGTCGCCTTATTTTTGCCTTATAAAATGAGTCCTTTTAAAGCCAATTTTTCAGGAAGACCCCTTACTAAAATTCTTGAAGAAGCAGGATATGATCCTGAAGAGCAGTATTTATTTTCCGACACCTATCAAACCACTGCTCTACTCTCTTTTTATGCCCCGGGTCAAAAACAAGCCTTTTTCTTAAATATTCATGGCAATCGCCATAATCAATATTCTTTATGGCCGGGCGTTGAAACCACTTCTCTGGATAAAGAAGGGTATTTTGTCTCTCTTGAGAACAAAACCTCCACCGATCTTGCTAAGCTGTTAAAACCTTATTTTAACGCCGTTTTATCTAAGGGAACCTTTCCTCTCATAAATAAGCAAGTTCAAGTCCTTGAAACCTTTCAATATAATGGTAAAAAGCCCGATGAAGGCACTCGTTTCTAAGTTCAAGAAATGATTAAGAATAGGGTTTAAGGCCTAAATACCCTAAAATAGTTCTGTAACAAGGAACTAATATGAAATACACATTATTATCACTTTTTCTTTTAACGAGCTGTGCAGCCGGTTCTGCGACTGCAGGATACGCATTAAAAGCTCAGTATGCTGACAATCTATCTGCTTGTGCCGAGCAACGCATTGTTGATCGCACCAAAGCTGAAATCATGTATGAACTGAGAGCTCAAGAAAACGGCTATTACGCTAGATAATTAATAAGGAAGAAGATAACCCTTCTTCCTTCTTCTTATTAAAGTTCAATTAATTTAATCCCTTACCATAATTAAATAAATTTTTTTAGTGTAGAATGGTGTTTATGGTTAAACACTGTAAAAATTGTTTACTGATAGAAACATTTCCGAATGCTGATCTTAATTCGGATTCTATTTGTAGATTTTGCAGAGAATATGATGTAGATCAAAACAAAATCGAAGAACAACAAAGACAAATCTATGAAAAAGATCTTGAAACCACCCTCAAAAATGTAAAATCCTCCAAAGGCTATCACGCCCTTGTGTGCCTCAGTGGTGGTAAAGACAGTACCTATTTGCTCTATAAACTCAAAGTTGAATACGGACTAAATGTCCTCGCTTTTACTACCGATGTAAATCTTCCCGAGATAGCCTGGAAAAATATTAATAAAACGATTCAAACCCTTGGGGTGGATCACGAAATATTTAGGCCTGGCCCGGAGTTTTACAACAAAATCTTTAGATATTTACTTAGCAATCAAGAAGAAAGGGGAGCGGTGTATTCCGTTTCTTATGTTTATGCTCCTCTTTTTGAAGGAGATGCTATTCGTCTCGCCATTCAAAAAAATATCCCATTAATATTTGCAGGTTATTCTCCGGGCCAACCGGAAGTAGAAAGAATGCGCTACGAGTATTCTAAAGAACTAATAGAAAATACGGATTGGACTCCCCCAAAGATTAAAGAGAGTGGTTTTTTTACAGATGAAGAGTTAGATAAATTTTATAACCCTCTAAAAGAACAAATCAGAGGAAATTTTCCGCGATACATAGCTCCCTTTCATGCCTGGAAATATAATCAAGAAGAGATAATGAAAAAAGTGTATGAACTTGGGTTAATTGAAAAGAAGGCTTATGCAAGCCCCATTTTAAGTAATTATCCCATCAATTGGTTATTGATGTACTCAGACTTAATAAATTTTGGTTATAACCCCTATCTCCCCGAATTTGCAAAATTAATTAGAGAGGGAAAAGCAAATCGATTCTATTGGAAAATTGCGCAACCTCTGGTTAATTTTATGATAAGACACAAAATTTTCTTAGGTAAAGAAGTTAAAAAACAGCAAGATATTTTAGGAATAAAAGATGAAGAGTTGAAGATCACCTGTGAAAAAGGCAGTTATGATCCCATTGTTAATTCTTCAGTTACAGAGTATGCTAAGAGCAAATAATTAATTTTAATATCAATTAATTGGATGAACTTATGCCTTCAGTGATGATCATGGGAGCGAGTGGTTTTTTTGGTGGCCATATTGCTCGTAAATTTTTCAAAGAAGGATTTGTTGTACATCTAATTACAACAACTAATAGCAAGTTTTCCAATCTGAGTGATGTCCTAAATTCTCATCCTGATAAATTTAAAATACATTCCATTAAGGAACTTTCGGGCAATGATTTAGTAGGAATCGATTATTTTGTTCACACAGGAATTCCCTATCCTCACTATACCATCAGTTGGAAAAAAGAATGGGAACATCAAAAGAACGAGCTCATTCGATTATTAGAAGTTTTGAAGATGAGTAATGTGAAAAAATCCGTATTTGTTTCTGTAGCAGCTACCGTAGGCCATAAAAAAGAAGGCCATAAAAACGAAGATTCTCCTTATCAATCCCCTTCAAATGGAACAGGGCTTGATATGAAAAATCAGGTTGAAAATATCATCTTTAGTTATTTTAAAAATGGGTTACCAGGAGTAGTGGTAAATCCTTGTCTGGCTTTTGGCGCTCATGATACTAAGCCTTCTTCCGGTAGATTTTTGCTAGTGTTATCAAAACTTCCTTTCTACGTATTTAAAGATCAGATTGTAAATATTGTTGATGTACAAAATGTGGCGGATTCAATTTATCAAGCCATACAAAAAGGAAATACAGGCTCTCGCTATTTAATTGGTTCAAAAAATGTATCTGTGGGTGAGCTTCAAGATAAAGTTTGCGAAATTGTGGGAAAAAGAAAACCCTTTTTTACAATGCCCAATCAATTAACAATTTTATATGCCTATTTTACTGAATGTTTGGGAAAAATACTCGGCCAGAAAAATCCCATTATCCCCGTCTTATCTCTTGATATTATTCGTTTCGGATCTAAGCCTGATTTTAATTTTGAAAAAATGAAAGACGAGCTAGGCGTAGTTCCTTCAGATCCTTATGTGGGTGTAAATCAAGCATTGGGGTGGTTTAAAGAAAAGAAAATGCTCTAAAAGCTATAATAAAGCTGGAGGCAGCGAATTGGAATTTAAACTCCTTCCTTATTGCTTCTTTCATAATCGATTAATGCCTTACAACGAGGCAAAATTACCCCTAGCCATGCACAGTTTGCAATATGGCACTACGTGTTTTACAGGCATAAGGGGATATTATCGCGATAAGGGACTTTTAATATTTCGATTAAAGGATCATTGGCAGAGACTCGTCAACAACGTCAAAATTGCGGGCATTCCCTTCACCCTTGATTGGGATTTTTTTCAAGACACCATTACGGGCCTTATCAAGCTAAACAATCCCACCCATGACATTTACATTAGACCTTTCCTCTTTGCAGAAAATGAAGCCTTATCTCCTCGATTTGATGGGCTTGATTATCAACTAGCTGTCTATGTAATGGAAATGGGCGATTATTATGATACGACTCGTGGGATGAAATTAATTACTTCCACCTGGAAGAAAAATTCAAATGCATCTATTCCTTCTAAAGCGAAGTTGGGGGGTGCTTATGTAAATGCGGCTTTGGCCACAACGGAGGCTCACCGCTTGGGTTGTGATGATGCGTTGATGATGAATGAATTAAATGAAGTAGTGGAAGCCTCGGTTGCAAATATTGCTATTGTATATAAGGGCGAAGTGTTGATGCCAGATATAGGGGAAGAACAATTAGAGGGGATTACAAGAGACACGATTCTTTCATTTCTTCAAGAGGAAAAAATTCCTTTTCATTTTGGACCTATCGATCGTTCATTAGTCTATACCTGTGATGAGCTCTTACTACTTGGAACCGCTTCCCAGGTTATATTTACATATTCCGTTGATGGAAGACTAATTAATGCAGAGAATAAGCCAGGCAAAATTTGCCAAATTCTAAGAGATAAATTCAAAAAGTTGATCGATGAGGGAAAAAGCCCTTGGTTAACCCGTGTAGATTTGTTATAATTCATCTTTCTGTTCCAGTGGAATCCTAAGTTAATAGTCCTATCAACGTAAATTTTATTTTTAAGGGATTGCGAGGCTTTATCTCTGTGGAGATTGAGATTAGCGAACCCACCTGAACAAACCTAGTTGTTTGGCGAACTTACACCCTGGAACGGTTTTTTTCCTTTTCTACAGCTATCCTTTCCGATAAAGCATTAATCGTTTGATTTTCATAGAACAGATCTAAAGGTAATTTCGTTTGAGTGGCTTTTTCTAACTCATCAAGTAGATCAATTGCAATCATCGAATCAATTCCATATTTTTGCATATCTTGTTCATCGGAAATCTGAGAAAAATCGATGTGTAGACGATCTTGAAGAATGTGATGGAGCATTTTTCTTATTTCTTCTTTTTCCTTATTATTTTTGGTTACATGAGCAAGAGAATCTTCTCGAGGAGAGTAAAGTATTTCTGTAGAAGCATCATTTATAATATATTTTTCATCGTCTAAATGACTTAAAAATGATTTAAACTTATTTCCTAATAGACCCATAGCTTGAGCAAAAGTTTTTTCATTTGTATCAGTTATAACCCAGGGCCATAAAAAAACTTCTGATAGGGGATAAAAACCTAAATAAAATTTTCTTAAATCAATAGGTGTGACAGGAACATAGGCATAGAAGCACTCAATATTGTTTCTTAAACCTAACAGAGCAACTCCTTGTTGTAGTAAGAGTCCAGCCCCTGGAGTTAAGGACCAAAGCTCGCTGCCTTCAATCACTTTTTCTGGAGGTAGGTGAGAAAAATCAGGTTTATTATAAGAAGCCGGAAGCGTGGCTAGATCGTGTAGTACTACTCCTGCAATCATTTGGTTCGTGTCATCATATAAGGCCCACAAATCCCCGTAGGTTAAGTGAATTTCCCCCAATTTTGATTGAGGAATTTCTCTAAACCCCCCTCCTTTTCTAATTGAGCGCGAAAGGTGGAGATTCGAAATAAATAAGTCTCTTTCCTGAGGTTGAACGATCTTTTTAAGTTTCATATCGTTTCAAGCTCCTTCTGTAAATAAAGAGCCTTAGTTGCAAGATGCCTAATTTTACCACTGGTAGTTTTAAGAAGAGTTTTAGGCTTAATCAAAACGATGTCATGAGGAACAATTTGAAAGTGCTGAAGTATTGTTTGATTGATTAATTGCTTTAATTGATTTTGATCAACGTTAACATCTTTTACTTCAGCAACAATTACAAAATCCTCTGAAAGGGATCCTTCAAGTTCAAATGCGGCTACACAGCCCTTTCTTATATCCGGATGTGCCATTTCAACAATGACCTCAAAATCGTGAGCATAATAATTTTTACCGTTTATGATGATTAAATCTTTTATACGGCCGGTAATATAAAGTTCGTTTTTATATAAGAATCCCAAATCTCCTGTTCGAAGGTAAGTAATATCGTTAAATCGTATTAATGCTTTTTCTGTTTCTGAAGGCTCATTCCAATAACCCTTTGTCACACAATCATTAGAGATACAGATCTCTCCAATTTGCCCTTCTTCACATAACTGAAGAGTTTCGGGAACTAAAAATATGATCTTGCTGTCGGGGTGAAGCTCCCCATTGCTTACGATTTCTTTATAGGGAGCTTCATCTATTGCTTCTTTAAAGTACCCTTTTCTATAAGCATCAATATCTAGATGAAAAATGTGAGGGTGCTCATTGTTTTTTCGGCCAGAAACTAATAATGTGGCCTCAGCGAGCCCATAGACGGGAAAAAATTTAACTAAATCAAGTTTAAATCTTTCAGAGAATTTTTTTAGAGTATCTAATCTAATTACTTCTGCTCCGTTTAAGATCCATTTTAAAGAATGCAAATCTACGCTCTCAAGCTGTTCATCAGACACTTTTTTTAAAAGTAATTCAAACGAGAAATTGGGCGCAGAGAAACCTTCCGCTTTATAATTTGAGATTATTTGAAGGAATTTAAAAGGAGTTCTTAAAAAATCTATGGGCGACATCATAATAGATGTCCCTTTGTAATAAATCGGATATAGAATGCAGCCAATTAAGCCCATATCATGATAAGGAGGAAGCCAGGTTGCACAAGTGATCTTAAAATCGTTCATATTTATGGCGTAGTTTATATGCTCGAATTGGGTGACTAAATTCTTCATCGAGATTTGAACGCCTTTACCGTGCGAAGTAGATCCTGAGGTATATTGAAAAAAGACGGGCTCTTCCCAAGTTTCTTTTATCTCGAGAGGTTTAGAACTATCAGGTATTTTTTCGATGGGAACCCATCTATGATCCAAATTACCGATTTCAATATCATGATGCACTTTATTTAACAGATGGTGAAGAGGTTTTGTGAATGAATATTTTTTTAAAATGTTAAGAAAACCTAAACGATAAAATTTCTTAATTAGATCGTCCGTAGTTAATACTAAAGAGCAATTAGAATTTTCTAAAATTTTATTAAATCTATGGGCGGTTTCTTTGTTAAGAGGCGGCATAGTAGGCACCGCTATCATTCCTGAGAATAAACAAGCGTAAAAGGCGACAACGAATTCGATGCCCGGTGCAAAACATAGGACTATTCGATCCCCAATTTTGCAATGTTCATTTAAATAATTAGAAATAGGAGCTATTTTTTGTATTAGCTCTTCATAGGTAAGTTGCTGCTTTAAATTGTCTGCCAAAAAGCCTAATGCAAAGGCTTCGGGCTTACTTTGAGCCTGCGATAGTAATTCATATACTAAGCTTGATTTAATAAGTGGCATATTTATATTTAATTATAAAATATGTTCTAAATCAATAGGTAGTTATTTTAATTAATTAAATTTAATTCTCAATTATTAAGTTTTTAATAATTTTGAAAGTTATAAAAGACAGAGGGTTCGAATTTCCCCAGGGCCTATAGCATTTTTTTTGTTTGTATGACCAAGCGTCATATTGAATAGACGTTGGAGCGAAAACCACAGGTCCGCGCTTACAGAGGATTTTAACTACCTCTGTGCAAGCGACCCCTGCGCACAAAGTTACACCCACCGGAGTGCTTGGGACTTTTTTTAATTTAAAATTAACAAATGATTTATCAATTAAAGCTCCACGATGCAAAAAGGAAGGGGCAAGTCCAACTAGAAATCTAATGCTTTGATCTTCTTCCGAATATCCATCTAATTTAAAATACTCTTCAAAACTCATTTTGTTCGGGTGAAAGTTTAAGAGGGAAGCGCTAAATCCAAGAGGAGCTACCGTAGTCGCATAAATCTTATTTTTATGACAGAGAGCAAAAATTTTTCTTCTTTCTTGCAGTGCCCAAAAATCCAATCCATCTAAATACAGATCAACGTCTTTAAGAAATTCATTTCTGTTTCCGTCATGAACACCTTCTGCAAAAGAAGTGATTTCCATTTCCGGATTTATTTTTAAGGCCATTTCTTTGATGACGTTCGTTTTTTCTTTACCAAGAGTATCGAGATTGGCGCCAAATTGACGATTGAAATTTGCAAGTTCAAAGGTGTCATTATCAGCAATATGCAGTTTTCCTACCCCCATACGTGCAAGGATAAGCGCATATATGCCTCCTACCCCACCCGCTCCTGCAATAGCCACCCTTTTATTACGAAGAATGTTTAATTCATTTGGAGTAAGCCACCCTAATGTACGACTAAAGGCCTCTTCATAATTGAAATTATCCATGATATTTAAGTTCCTCAAGCGTTAAGCGATCAGATCGGGCAGAAGGAGGTTTAGCAAATCCTACTCGTGATAGCATAGCCATCGTTACATGCTGAGGAAACAATTCACGAAATTTTTTGTATAAATGATTTAAAAGTTTTTCTTTGGATTTATCGTAAGGATTAACTCCATCATGGGCATATCTTGAAAAAATAATAGGACCTGACTCCATTTGGAGGGATACATTATTTTTTGTACATTCAAGCCAAAATCTCTGAAAATTTTCTCCTGCTTTAATAAAGTCTTCACGAGTTGTTAATTCACGGGGAGGCATTAAGGCGACATGAGCTCCGGTTCGAAGGGAAGGTAAAAAAAATCCAAAAAATGCGGAGATATACTTTCCTCCAAGACGATGAAAAACCCATTTTGTTAGAAAAGGAGATTTAAAAATTTGTCTCGCCATCCATAGGTTTAACGAATCAAGGCCCAAAGTTTCGTCAGCTAAACGATACTTGCTAGTTTTAGCATTCCAATCAATAATGCCCTTTGTAGCTGGCTGTGCAAGCAAATCAAAAACAAACATTAACTTAGCTATTTTGGGTAAATAGTTTTCATCAAACCAAGCAAGAGTCCATCCATTATCTAAGTTTTTTCCCAGCTCTGATTTCAAATTTTCGGAGATTTTTTTGCGACTATAAGGAAATCGATTGGTAACTCTAGAATAGATGTAGGGTTCAAGTTCATTTATGACGGGATTGTCATTAGGAATTAGGGTGAGGGTAAAATCGTTATTATTTTGTTCAATTTTTAAACTTCCATAGCGACTTGCGGCGATTCGGCAAGATTCAAGAAGGCACCCGACTGCAAACTGGCTGTAATTTCCTTTATAATCTTGAACGGTTTCTTTTGAGCAATCAAAAGTATGAACGATAACGGTAGTAGGATTTAAAAATTCAAAGCGCCATGGTTGCGTGTTATCTCCACTTGGTGCCCATCTAGCGAGGTCCATAATCTTTTCAATGGGAGTCATTTTTCTCCTTTAGATGACCTTCATCCAAATACAAGGCTCGAGAAGCAAAGTTTATAGCCCGATGATCATGTGTAATCATTAAAACAGATCGATTTTTTTCTTTTGAAAGATCTTGTAAGGTATGAAAAACCAACTTCGCATTTTCTAAATCAAGTACAGATGTCGGTTCATCGCAAAGTAAAATGGGAGGTTCATTCATTAAAGCGCGAATAATGGCAATTCTTTGTTTTTCTCCGCCTGACAATTCGTAAGGGAAGCTTTTAGAGTGACTTTTGAGTTTGAATCTTTCAAGGTAATAGTAAGCACGATCTTTTTCTTCTTGAGAAACTTTTTTTCCTTGAATTCCACACGGTAGAAGCAAATTTTCAATGATATTAAGAGCAGGCACAAGAGTTGAGTTTTGAAAAACAAAGCCGATATCGTGAAGCCGTTTTGTTGTTTGTTCGTCTTCTGTTAATCCTTTTACTTCTTGACCTTTTATGTAAACAGAGCCTTCTGATGGAGTAAGGATGAGTCCTAGAATCGATAAAAGTGTCGTTTTACCACTTCCTGAAGGGCCCATTATCATTACAGATTCGTTAGGCGCTATTGACAAATTGATATTAAAAAGAACTCTTCTATTCTGTTGGCCATCGAAATAATCTTTACTGATATTTTCGGCGCGGATGATTTCATTCATTAATATCAATCCCAGAGATTCTTCTTAAAGCGTAATAGCTTCTTAGTAAGTTGTAGGCTGATCTTTCATAAATATGTCTTGACCTTGCGTGTTCTAATGCGGAATCTCGATATTCCAAAGGCGTTACTTTACCGACTTTTAGCCTTTCTAAGGCTTGTGTGAGCGCAAGTTTACTTAAGTCTAAAGATTCTTCAGAGGATTGTAATATGGCAAGTGATTCTCTAACTTCTTCAAGTTGATTTAAAGTATCACGCTGAAGATTACTCGCAATTCTCTCGTAATCAAATCGACTTGATCGTTCACGATAACGGGCTTGCCTAATCCGACTTTCTCTTCCAAAACTGTCAAATATATTCCACGTTAATTGAAAGCCCCCAAGCCAAGTGTATCTTTGTTTCGTAAATTTCGGGGCGCCGATAAATTGTTGTTGATAGGAGGCCATCGAGCTTACGACTGGATAATATTCTGCCGTGTGTGAGTAAACAGTTTGCTTTCTAGAATTAACTTCAAAGGCCTGCCTTAACAAGTCTGGATTGTATGAAAGGGCAAGTTCTTGCCAATAGCAGTCACTTGCAAAAAAGGGATTTAGAAAACGACCTAGATCAATTTGCTTGTCGATTGGTTCAATGTCTTCATTAGGATCGATGCCGATAAGGTTCTTTAAATTGTTCAGGGACTGTTTATAATCCTTTTGGGCGGTGTATAAAGAGGCTTTGCTATTAGCTATCGACACTTTGCTTTGATTTACTTGATAAATGGCCGATTTTCCAGCTGCTGCTCTTCTCTCTTCTTGTTGAAGGCCTTCCGTTAATATCGATATATTTTCATTTTGAATGGCTATATCATCTAGATTCAAAACGGCAAGCCAATAAGTTGATCGCACTTGAAATAGAAGGTTATTTTTTAAATTTTCAACTTCATATTCCATCGCTTGATGGCTAAGTTTTCCCGCTCTAATTTGATGATAAAGCTCTTTAGAAAAGAGCATTTGATTAAATTGAAAGCCTGTTTGCCAAAAATTATCTTGTGGGAGAATGCCTGGTAAAAGTGCAATTTTTTCTTCAGACTTTTGATAGGTGCCTACAAACTGAGCCTGAGGGAAATATTGTGACATAATTTCTTCCGCTCTTTCATACGAAACGTTTGCGAGCTCGATTAATGCGTTAAGTTCTTTATTATATTTTAGGGCAATGCATTCCGCTTCTTCTAAAGATATTTCTCGCGCGGTGAGCGTAAAGACAAAGAGCAGACTAATTAGGTTCCACATACACCACCAGCTCGATCGGTAGATTTTCTTCGTTTGGTGTAAAGCTGATAAAGGCTTCAAGATATTTTATATCCACCATCACAGTAGGATCTTCAATTAGGAAATTGGGAGGTCCCATATAAAGACCTTTACGAATGAAGTCTCCTTCCCCAAGTTTCTTATTTGTATCGGCGTTAAAAATTGAATAACTGCCTGGTTTAATTCTATTGATCCAATAAGAATCGACTCTTAAGTTCACCCAAAGATCCTTTTTGCCTACAATGAACAAACGATCGCCCGGTTGAAAGGTTTGCCCTAGAAGTACATCCATTCGATATACACGACCGTCGAAAGGTGCCGTTAATAATAGTTGATCATATTCTACTTGAGATTGCGCTAAATTTTTTTTAGATACATTTAACTCTGCTTGCGAAAGTTCAAATTCCAGTTGTGATTGTTTAAATTCAAACTCATCGATTACTTGTGTACTAATTAGTTTTGAATTTCTTTCGAAGCGATCTTTATTTATGGCAAGAGCCGCTTCTTTTGATTGAACCTCAGCTGTTAGAGAATCTAAACGAGCTTTTTCTGTTTTTCGATCTAACTCAACAAGGGGCTCGCCTTCTTTAATAAAATCTCCTGCTACCACAAAAATTTTATCGACTCTTTTGGCAAGGGGAGGATTTACGTATACGGGCCTGTCGTAGGGTTCAATTAATCCATAGATTCTATAGGCAACGGTATTTACATCAGGGGGTTCAATAGGATTCGTGGTTGGAACAACGTTCAAAAGTGATTTAGTAATGTAAACCAAAGCTAAAGCTAGTACAACAATTCCAATAAGATAGAGAGGCTTTTTCATCTAAATACCGTAGCTGGATCGATTTTTAAAGCATGACGAACAGCAAAGATAGACCCCAATAAGCAAAGCAGGAGTGTTGATAAAAAGTGAACAGGACCAAACCAAATGGGAAGCGCTACGGGAACTCTTGTTTCTACAATTATGTTTAATGCAAAAGCCAGGAGTAAAAATCCAATAAATGAACCAATTAAAGCCATGATAAGTACTTGATAAAAGATAATTATAAAAATATCTATCTTTCTCGCACCTAATGCTCTTAATATTGCGATATCTCGGTCGTAAGTAAGTATATTGTTATAAAGAGTTAAGGCAATGATGACGATTCCGATTAAAGCGGCTAGCGTCGTACTTAGATATAGACTTCCTCCCACTCCTGTACTAAATAGATAATAACTAGTACTCGATTCTGCAAGTTTCTCAGTATCAAAGACGGTCGCAAAAGGAAATAAGGCAATTATTTTGTTTTTTGCTACTTGCCGGTCTACGCCTTTTTTAAGTTTTACTAAAACAGCGTTACTAAAAAACTGGCTGTTACCTTGAATGCTATGGGCGTTATATTCGCTTCCAAAGACGACATCCCCTCTAAAAGTTCTAATGTGTTTTGTTATACTTGTTAAGCGAAGCTTTTTATTCTGAATATCAATGTACTGATTAAGTTGAGGATTATATTTGTAATCTAGAGTTGAGTCATCGATTGTTGTTGCAAAAGGATCAAGTAAATCAGAAGGCTTCCCATTGTAAAATACCCAAGGACCTCCTGTTAAGTACGGCATTTTTAGGCCAAACATAACAGACAATTCTCTTCGTCCCGATTTATCTTTCATTAAACCTGCTGCATTTACGAGAGGCCTCGCAAATAGAACTTCCTCAACTCCATTTGCTCGATCCACGTAATTCATAGGGAGATCGCCTGAATGATCAAGATTAACGGTATTCTTGGTGACCACCCAAAAATCTACGCCACTATGCCTAATGACGTTTTCAGTTATATCGATAACACCAAAAAGGGTAGCAATCTGAACTCCTACCAAAAATACGATGGCAATCACCCCAATGACGGAGCCGGTAGAAGCAGATATATTATGCATGAAGAGGCGAAGAGCGGCTCGTAATCTACTATCGTTGAACATATTCTTTGATAAGTGTAAGGCCTTTTTCAATTGACTCTTCACTTTCAACAAATGCAAACCGAACAAAACCCGGTTTTCCAAAGGCGACTCCAGGCACTAATGCGACCTGAACTTTATCAAGAAGATCTCTGCAGAATTCTAAATCGTCTTTTTGTTTTGCGCCGAGGGATTCAAGAGAACAAAAATAATAGATAGCAGCTTCTGGAGGGGTTATCGATCCAAAAAGTTTTTCAAAGGTTTTGATGAAAATGGCTCTTCTCTTTGCTAAAATGTTTTTTACATAAGGCAAAATTTCATTACGATGCTTTAGCGCAGCAAGAGCGCCCCATTGGCTAATAATGGAAGTGGATGTGATTGTTTGTGATAAAAGGGGCCCACACTCTTTTATTAACGCGGCGTCTGCAAATAAGAAACCGATGCGATATCCCGCCATAGCAAAATTCTTGGATAAACTTTGAACAATTAAATTCTTTTCTGAAATAGGACACGATACATAAGGACGATCGGTGAAAATCAGATTGTTATAGACTTCGTCAGATATTATGTAGGCGTTATGTTTTTGAGACCAATTTGTTAGTAGATCAATCGTTTGTCTGTCGTAGAGCTTTCCCGTAGGATTAACAGGGTTATTAAAAATAATAGCTCGAGCAGGAGGTAGATTTATTTCAAGATTGTCTACAAATATAACTTTTCCTCCAGCAAGTTCCACCAAAGAAGGGTAGGAGGGCCAATAAGGTTTAACGACAATCACCGTGTCGCCGGGTTTTAAAATCGCATTCAAAGCCGCAAATAAGGCAAATTTGCCACCAGGCGTTACTAATACATTTTCTGCCTCTGTTCCGACCCAATCCGCCGCTTCCTTCCTTAATTCTGTAATTCCGTAGGTCGGAGGATAAGGAGAATGAGGAGAAATTGACTTAAAGCTCTCAATTACAAGTGGATGATTCGCAATTGTCGGATCGCCTGCTGAAAAATCATACACCACTTTCCCTTCACGTCTAAGTGCATGCGCTTGGTTGCTAATGGCAATGGTGGGGGAAAGCTCGGTTTTCATATTACTTCTTTGTGAAGGATTTCAATCCATTTCTCAAGTAATTTTACGATGGTATCGTGATTTAGTTTTTCAATTGCCCTGTGAAGTTCGGGATTATCTTTGGCAAGGCGCGTAAACGATTGAAACCCAGGGCCTGCGAGTTTTAAATCGATTCCGCTTTCCGACTTTGCAAATTCGTAAAATAGACGAGATAAAATACCTGGAAGATGAGAAATCAATGCCGCTTCTCGGTCATGCTCTTCTTTATCGATAATAACGGGATTGGCTCCCAAAAACTCAATAAAGTGGCCAATTCGATCTAGAGTTTCCTGCTTATTCTTTGAGTGAGGAGTTATGGCCCATGGTGCATTTACAAAAAGGGTAGGAGAGCTATTTTCGTAGCCGGCGGTCTCTTTTCCTGCAAAAGGATGAGTGGCTACAAATTCAAGATTGTCGTGGGTGAGTTTTTCAAACGCTTCAGTGATATTTTGTTTTACAGATCCCACGTCCATAATGATTAAGGGAGATTTGGAATCGATGGTTTTTGCGATAGAAACAATGGTTTCTAGTGGAGTGGATACGATTAATAATTCAGGCTGATTGTTAGTGAGAGGAAACGGTAATGCTTTTGCTATTGATCCTCCGATTAACCCAAGACCTATGATTTGTATACGTTTAAAGGGACAGTCGGGGTGCTGTTTTAAACGCTGCACTTTTTTAGATTCTGCAAAAATAGCGCGATAAACTTCCCTAAGCTCTTCTTGTATGATGGGATCTTTAGATTTAATTTTTTCAAGAATGTGTTTTTCGCGTGTTGGATCAAGGAGAGGAAGGTTTTTTTCTTTTTTTATGGCTGCAATTTTTTCTGATATTTTAAATCTTTTGGAAAGAAGCTCGATTATTTGTTTATCGATTGAGTCGATTTCATCTCTTAGCGGCTCCATTTAAAGTAAGGCTCCCAAATAACCTATTAATTATCCCTTTGAACTGGGTAATGTCAAGCTGTTGCTTTTGATCGGTCTTAGCAAAGTTGACATGGGGGTGAACTTCTATCATATAGCCATCGAAAGGATAATTTTCTGCTTCAATAATAGTGCGAAGTACATTGTCTGGCGATCCTCCCATGTGAGAAGGATCTATAATCATTGGGCAACCTAACTTTTCTTTTACTCGAAGAGCCATTTGAAAATTAGGTAGATTCCTAAATTTGAATGGGTTGGGATCGTGTCCTGGATTAAAACCTCTATGGCATATTAAAATTCTTTCATGAGGAAATCCTGCTTTGATTATATGATCATATATTCCGAGCCAATGGGTTTCATCTTCCCAAATTTGATTTTTGAACATTAAATAGAATTGATCGGAGGTCTCCGAAAGAATCCTTGCAATTTTGCTTTGTTCAAAGTGGTTTTGATTTCTAGCACCCATCCATACGAGGACCGGATGGTTAAAATCTTTAAAGTATTGAGCGAGTGCAATGGCATGTTCGGCGCACATTATTTCAGTGGCTGGAGAAAATCCTCGTTCTTCGGCTTCTTCAAGCAGCAACGGTATGCCAAGAGTTCCGAGTCCATCCCATCCCGTTTGAGTGCGAGGTTTCCAAAGAGACGCACGAATAATATTAATGTTTAGAGGTAAAAGTTCAGAAGCAGCATCAATCAGTTGTTCTCTGGATTCGAGCGCACAAGGGCCGCCAATGATATATTTATTACTATAATTTCGAGGAAGATCCATAGGTTCCCTCCGCACCAGATATATTAATTTATATTACTAATAATTTTAATTAGTTTTCAATAAAAGAACTAATTCGACAATTTGATGTTAAATTAGTATTAATTTTGGAGTAATTAATAATGTAGTTTGTTTCTAAGCGTTTTCTTAGCAACGAGAAGAAAAAAGAGGGGGTCTCAAAATGCCCTTTTAAAGAAATGATAAAATCTTCATGAGAACGATTTTTTCTATGTTGAGGTGTTCGGGGAGGGAATTTCAAACCTTTCATCGAGTCTAAATTATAGTCCCAAAGTAACGAAGTGTGATGAACAAATCGGTGTTTGGTGATGTATTGCGCATTTCCCCCCACTTTACGATCATTTATGCAGTAATCATTTTCCCTTCTTTGAAAGGCGGGAATGGTCGCTTGATAAAAAGGCTCTGCAAAGCGATGTAAAGAAGAAGGAGTTGCGGCTTCATTTAGAAGATCGTTAGGGCCGATAAAGGAAACAAAAAGGGTGTTTTCATCAATAACTACCGCACCTCCTCCCGTATATCTTCTAATAACAGGTGAAGCCTCTTTTTGAAGCCATTCTTCTTTTTTAGCAGAGAGAGGAAGTACATAGGCAGAAGGGGATTTGTAATTGAAAATACAAAAAAAATCTTCCTGCGTTCTTAACAGCCTTTCTTCAAGGTGAAGTTGTTCAAGTATGGGAACGTTTAACTCAATTAAGTTTAAGGTTCGCTGCATGACGAGCAAGAATTTGCACGTTGAAGGGCGATCATTAAAACGGTGATGTCAGCGGGAGACACGCCAGGAATGCGTGAAGCTTGTCCGACAGTCGTTGGATTTGTTTTGCTAAACTTACACCGCGCCTCATTTCTTAAACCGACTAAACTGTTAAAATCAAAATCGCTCGGAATTTTGATTTTTTCTATATGAGAAAAGCGAAGCACTTCAGCTTCTTCTCTATCCATATAGCCTTCATATTTAGCCATAAGCTCGATTTGTCGATTAGTATCAAATCCGTAATCGTTTAAAAGATCGGGGTATTCAGTCAGTAATTCGTTATAAGTTTTTTCGGGACGGCTTAAAAGTTGCCAGATGGAATGGCCTTTGCCGTTAATTTGTTTAAAATGCTTTTTTAATCTTTCACTTTCAGTGTCGATCGCTTCTTGCTTTTGTTTTACAACGTTATGGCGAGAAGCATCCACCATGCCTAGAGTGTATGCATGAGCCGTAAGGCGTAGGTCGGCGTTACATTGACGAAGACGTAATCTTCTTTCCGCGCGGCTTGTGAACATGCGGTAAGGCTCGTCAACCCCTTTGGTGATTAAATCATCGGTCATTACACCGATATAGGCTTCTGCCCGATTTAAAACGAAGGGTGCTTTTTGTTGAACGTGAAGAGCGGCATTTAGCCCTGCCATAATTCCTTGTGCGGCGGCTTCTTCATAGCCCGTTGTGCCGTTTATTTGTCCCGCAAAGAAAAGGCCCTCAATGGTTTTAGAATGATAAGCAGGGGTGATTTGGCCTGAAATTAAGTAATCGTATTCAATGGCATATGCAGGGCGCATGATTTCGGCATTCTCTAGGCCAATAATGCTTTCAATGACCTTCTTTTGAACATCAAAGGGCATTGAGGAGGAAACACCGTTAACATAGATCTCAGCTGTTTTAAGGCCTTCGGGCTCTAAAAAGATTTGGTGGCGTTCTTTGTCGCTGAATCGAACGATTTTATCTTCGATTGAAGGGCAGTAGCGGGGGCCGACGGATTGTATTCTTCCTGAATACATCGCCGATCGGTGGAGATTCTCTTGAATGATGAGTTTAGTCGCTTCTGTCGTATAAGTGATGTGACAAGGAACTTGGGGAAGTCTAGGACCGTTATCATCCACAAAAGAAAAACGCACGTCGTTTTCGCCGGGTTGCACTTCCGTTTTACTGAAATCAATAGAGCGAGCGTTAACACGTGGAGGAGTGCCTGTCTTAAGGCGGCCTAATTTAAGCCCAAATCTTTCAAGAGAGGCGGATAAGCCGACTGAAGGCTGATCTCCGGCTCTTCCGCCGGAATATTGAACTTCACCAATGTGTAAAAGGCCTCTCATGAAGGTGCCGGAAGAAAGAATCAGCGTCTTTGTGTTATAGCGAATACCTTCTTTGGTGATGACGCCCACAATACGATCATTTTCAACAATGATGTCTTCAATCGTACCCTGTTTAATTTCAAGATGGGGAATTTGTTCTAGCTGACGTTTCATTTCAAGCGCGTATTCGGCCTTATCGGCTTGCGCTCGAGGTGCGAATACAGCGGGACCGCGTGTGCGGTTTAACATTCTAAATTGAATGGCGGTGCGATCAGTTACGATGCCCATAATACCGCCTAAGGCATCTATTTCACGAACCATATGCCCTTTACCAATCCCCCCGATGGCCGGATTGCAGCTCATCTTCCCGATCGTGTCGAGGTTCATGGTAAGAAGAAGTGTTTCCTGTCCCATGCGGGCAGCTGCGTGAGCTGCTTCGCAGCCGACATGGCCGGCGCCCATTACAATAACATCATAGGACTTCGGATAACTCCACATAAAAAGGGACTATTTGGTTTTGTGACGATCTCTGCGGCTTCTTTTTTTACGCTTATGCTTTGCGATTTTGTAGCGCCGCTTCTTTTTTACAGAAGACATTCGGGGCTCCTAAGTTTGACCTGAGTCTCAGGTTGATACGAAGATTTTAGCTAAACCGCTTGTAAATGCGCAACGTTATTATGCTTAGAAGGGTGTATTACATAAGAATTAACAAGAGAACCCAACGCAAATAAACCTTTAACTACTAATGGAATCGCCCCCATTGTGACCGCGCAAGCGACAGGTGATATGCCGTAAAGGGATAGGGCAACGAAGTCGTGACCGAGTTGAACAGGGGATGTCCATAGTGCCGAAAGGGCATAAAAGATGTGTTCGGCGATGCTGATAATTGCAGAGACAATAAAATATTTTGAAAGTTCGGGGTGGCTCGTTTCAGTGGCGAAACCGGCAATTAAAAGTCCGGTGCTAACGCCTACCGCAGCGATTGATCCGGCTGCTGTAGTTAGAATATCGGTCGTTGTGAAACCAAGTTTTGCCCCTAAATTTGAAAATCCTCTTAAAGTGTATTGAGTAAAGCCGCCCTGAAATGGGATAACCGTGATTCTAGGATTAGGGTTTTTGTAAAATAATTCGGCTGCGACTTTGTGACCGGTTTCGTGAATTACCGTACCAATTGTTCCAGAGGCTACAACTGAAAAAGAGCAAGGAGCAACCCAGTTTAGTGCCTTGATGATGTTTTTCTTTGCTTCTGTCGGATTATGTCTTTGACGGTAGGTAAGCTCGGCCATCCCGAGGCGAACAAGTACATTTATAGTTAAAACAATGGCAGTCGCCACAATCATAATATAAACCATGCCGGGTAATACAAAGGCGGAAGTGATACCCACTATGGCTCCGAGAACGACAGCTTCTATCAATGTTTTTTTGGCGACCTGTTTAATTAGGTCGACTCTTTCTGAGTTAAAAAACGATCTATGAATAGGTGCAGATGAATCTATTGGTTTAACTTGCATGCAAAAATGATAATTTAATTATCAGTTAATTATCAATGTGTAATTAACTAATTTTATTTGAAACAAAAATAAATTAATTTCTTGCTTGCTGAAGTTGTAAAAGAAAACTTTTACCTCGGCTTTCTAGCTCGGTGACATAGGATAGGTCCACATCGAGTTTTTTGTTTTCGAGGACATTCAATAATTTTCTTAACAAGTCGTCGTAGTCCCGTTCATTGTTAAGGGATCCGAGAAAACTTAATGTAACCGTATCTCCATCCTGATGGATAGCTTGAAACAATTCATCGGTATTTAAATTGTCTAAAATGGAGGGCATGGTGGTGACATCAGGTAAAATAATGTCATCCAATCGATTGAGTTTGAAAAAAGTTTTTAAAGAAGGTTTTAAGTGAATCGCAAAAATAGGTTTTTGATTTTGCCTAGCCTTTTTCCAAGTATCATAAAGAAAGTAACACCCATAAAGATCGATGTGACGTGTTTTTTCAAAATCAATCACGATTATATCTTGTTCAAGGGCATCTTCAACAACCGGGTGCATTTTATCCGATTCTGATTGGTCAAGTAGACAGGGAAGTTTTACAACGGTAATGCTGTTTTTGGGGGAAAGATAAAGATAGGGATATCTTTCGCAGTGATCAGGGCAATTAGGCTCATGAAGCCAGTTATACCGTAGTTTGTTAAAGTAAAAGACAAAGCTGAGGGGAATTGAGAGCCACAAAAATTTTAAGCCATCCATCAAATATCTTTTGAATAGACGTTTTGGTTCTTGGATAAGCCTCCAAATCCATTCAAAACCCGAACTTTGCATCCAATGAGGCGCGCGTTTTATCAGTCCCGTATATCTTTCGAAGGCGCCGCCTATACCAATGACAACGGGAACTTTTAATTCTGTTTCAACTCGACTAAACCATAGCTCTTGTTTCGGTGATCCCAATTGTAAAAATAAAAGATCGGTTTGAGAGTTATTGATTTTATCTAAAATCAGATGATCTTTTTGAGGGGCAATTTGCAGCTCTTTGCCATTTAAATGAATATGAGGCGCTAGCTCTCCTGCAATCTTTAATAGGGGATTTTCCATTAAAAGTTTGCTCGAGCATTTTGTTAAAACGTTTACGTCTCCCCCTAATAGAAAGAGTGACTTATGCATTTCAGAAACTGCTTCTGCGAGAATTGGAAATAAATCTTGCCCTGTAACGCGTTCCGGAAGCGGATTTCCAAGTAAACGACTCAGATACACGAGAGGCATGCCATCTGCGGTTGCTATTTTTGCTTTCCGTAAGACCTTAATAAATTCACGGTCTTTAATAGCCGTCCATCCAATCGCATTGGCGATGAAATCTGTGTTTATAGTGGCAATGTAAGAAGGTTTATAGGAGTAGTCTTTAGTCAGTTCCATCGTACTATTTACGGTTTGTTGCCGATTAGTATGATCGATTGGAACACCTAATAACCAAATTCTTAAAGGCCTATTTTCTGCTTTAACCATCTAAAAAAACACCTTACATCAAAAAGGAAATTTCTATGCACCGCATAATAAGCATCTGATGCGTATCTTTCATCTTCCGTTTCCCCTTTATCTAAGTCGGCAAGAGTTATAAGTCCTAGACGTGAAGTAAGATAAAGAGATCTCCAGTCGGGAGGCATTTCTTCAATTTGTTTTAAGTTTCTCGGAGAAGATCCAACAAAATGAATATTTCCTTTTACGACTTCATTCAAAATGGGAAGGTGGCGAAAAAAACGATAAATTCCTGATCCTCGATATTGTTTCCATCTAATCATTTCAAATTTCCCTTGATAGGGAAGTAAGACGACATCGTCCTCTTCAAAATCGGGTTTCAAGAATAATTTTAAAGGTGAGAAGAGAATAATAAGAAAAAGAGCAAAAGCTTTTTCAAACAGACAATACAAAAAATTGTCTTTTTTTGACTCATGAAGCTCGCTAAGGATGAAATTGTCGGTAATTTTGATTTGAGTTTCATTTTTTAAATCCACTAAGAGGTTTCTGTCCACGTAGGCGTTTTCAATAGCTAGTGATTCTCCCACATAACTATTTTGAGCGATTACGCTTCCTTTAATTTTTGAGCCTTTGTCGATAAAACAATTGTCTTCGATTACGACTTGAGGGCCTATTACTGTTTTTTCGCTTAAATTAACGCTTTCACCAATAAAAGCGGGCCCCACAATCTTTGTGCCTGGATGAATAACTACGCCTCGTGAAATCCAAATATCGGGCTCTACCATTCGGGCAGAAGTTGGAAATAAGGTATCTCCATGACCTTCATTTATGAGTTTAATATTTGTTTCTCTAAGTTCACTGAAATTTGACATTTTTATGAACGGATCACACTTTTTTTTATCTCCTCTAAATAAAGAAGAGATATCCCAGAAATTTTCATCACCTTGTAAATTGCTGATTAATCCCGTTGGAATGGATCCCCATCCACTCCAAGAGCCGTTTGCATAATCAAATAATTGTAGTTGATTTTTGGTGAATTCAAAATTTGGGAGTTCATCCCCACGACCAATGATTATACATTCTTCCGACCAGCCTTTAGCCGTTCCAGAAACAATGCTAAAAGGCCGATTTGGGTTTTGAACTAAATAAAAATCTATCTCTACTCCCCAACGTTCTCCTTCAAAAACGCGCTCTTCAATCATTTTAGGTAAATGGCATAAAAGCAATTCGATTTTTTTAACGCCTAACCTTGTTAAAGCATCAAATACATAAAAGAGACACGGCTTTCCAACGATATTTATTAACGGGGTAGGACGATAGTCATTGATGGGTTTGAGCGATTCGTTATATCCGGTGCAATCGATAATCGCTCGCATTTCAATAGGCCCCTTTGCCGAATATCACAGCCGGTATTGTCTTTAACAGGATAATTAAATCAAGCCAAACGCTTTGACTTTCAATGTAGGCAACATCAAGTCGTACTTGATCGGGAAAGGCGATATCGGATCTGCCGCTAACTTGCCAAAGTCCCGTAATTCCGGGAGTAATATCGAGTTTTCTTCGATCCTCTAAACTATATAACGCGACTTCATTGGGAAGGGGAGGACGCGGACCCACAAGAGACATGTCCCCTTTTAAAACAGTCCATAATTGAGGTAATTCATCGATACTTGATTTTCTTAAAAATCGACCTAATTTGGTGATTCTAGGATCGTTTTTCATTTTAAACCATTTACTGGTTTCCTGATCACTCTTCAAAGTTTGCTTTATTTTGTCTGCGTTAGGAACCATCGTTCTGAATTTGGGGAAATTAAACTCTTGTCCAAATTTGCCCACTCTCTTGGCGATATAAAATACCGGGCCTCCATCCATTTTTACTAACAACATAACGATTAATAAAAGCGGAGACAAGGCTACTAAGAAGGCTAGTGAGACGCCAATATCTATAAATCGTTTTAAAAAATGAGCGCCTTTTACAACGAGTGCCCAAGCAAATTTTTTTCGTTTTAGTATCCAAGAAGATTGAGGAGAAGAGTAACGTTTCTCGAGCTCATGCATAAGCTCGAGTCGTTCTTTTTCCGGCAGGCGGCTCATTATACTTTAGATGTCGATACCGACTTTAAAGCGTCTTGAGGGGTTGGGAAAATTTCAAAAATTTTGTGCATCGATACCAGCTCAAACATAGAGCGAACCGGTTTCGTCATCGAGCATAGTTTCAAATCGCCTTTACTAGCATTTAACTTTCTAAGGACCGATAAAAAACAGCCTAGCCCAGATGAATCGATAAACTGAAGTTGATGCATATCGAAAATCACATGTTGCACATGAGTTTCATCAATAAGTCTTAAGACTTTTTCTTTAAAATCGGGCGCTTCTTTAGCATCCAAGTTTTCTCCTTTCGGAGTGATGATCAAAACGTTATCGATTTGTGAGTGTGCAAAATCCATGGCATCCTCTTCCGTATAATAGGCTTTATAAAGGCGTAAATGGTTCCACCCCTTTTCTTGTCGCTTTGGAAGATACATCACTTCGTCCATTACTTGACGAACAATATACCAACCATAACCATCTTCCTTGTCTCCATAAAAGCTCGGTTCGGAGAGCATTAACGGATCGAAGGTTATGCCACAATCGGATATTTCAACTTTAATCCCTTTTAAATCGTGCTCAGCCTGAATGATAATCAGGCCCGAAGGGTTGGTCTTATATCCGTGTTTGACAATATTACAAAATATTTCATTGATCGCAAGTTTGAGATCTTGGCTAAGTCGTTCAGAATCACCGGGCGCATCATGGCAGATTTTTTCTACATATTCTCGAACTGCCTGCAGTTGAGAGTAATCGGCAGAGAATTTAGTTTTGCCTCTTTCTCCGAGCTGAATTGGAAGAAAATTTTTGATCTTAATTGCTATAAGTGTCAGGTCATCAGCAATTTGAAACTCTCCCTGGTATTGGCTTACCTCTTTTCTAATTAAATCGATTCTCTCATCTTTTTCAGCGACCTTTTCAAACAAATCTTTAAGTCGTTCAATCCCATAGATTTCGCCTTCTTTTGATTTTGTTTCAGTCACACCGTCTGAACAAAATAAAAAGATATCCCCTTCTTCAAAACTCACCTCGTGTGCCTGAAATTCTTGTTCAGAAACGAATCCTAAAGGAAAATGGCTGCCGGGCAAAAAGGAGGCTTTTTGAGTGCCTGCATGATAATGTAGAGGATGAGTAAATCCTGCATTAATATAGGTAAGCGTTCTTTTCTTAAGATCGAATCGCCCGTATATCAACGAAACAAAGTACTCAAGTTTAATAAGTTCTGTTGCAATGGCCTCATGCACTCGAGTCACTATTTGTTTTGTGCTTAAGACATCTTCATGCCAAAACGTTTCACGATCAAACTTTATTGCGTGGTGAGCAGGAACAGCAAAACGTACAAGCTGAGTTTTTACAGCGGTTCCGACTAAAGCAGCAGGAATGCCTTTGCCCATTACATCGCCTACCACTACATCACATAAATGACTTAAGGGGCGGTAGAATTCGAAAAAGTCTCCGTCAATTTCGTCGCTGGGAATAGAGACAGCTTGAACGTCGACTCCCGGAATATCACTGGGTACATGTCCAAGAAGCAGGGTTTCATGAATTTTTGCCCCGAGCTCCAATTGCTGTTTTAAGCCCTTATGTGTTTGTGCGAGCTCTTTATGACTTTCTAAGATGAGCTCTTGCATGGCTTTCATCTCTTTTTCAAGCAAGAATCGTTCGGTACACATCCGTATTGTTTGTATTAATACGTTTTCATCCCAAGGCTTCGAAAGAAAATGACTGACTTGCCCGATATTGATCGCTCTAACAGCGGTTTCTTGATCGGTGTTTGCGGTTAACAAAATTCGAATCGCTTCAGGCCTAAGTTCCTTTGCCTCTTTTAAGACCTCGATCCCTTGCATATCGGGCATTCTCTGGTCGCATAGGATGATGTCAATCGGCTGATCATTTAAAATTTCAAGCGCCTCATGTCCTGAAAGAGCAGTAAAAATGAGATATCCTTCGCGCTCCAAGGTCGCTTTTAAAGAAGCAAGGACTAATTTGTCGTCATCAACAATTAAAATCGGCTCGAGAGGCGCTGACATCTATCTATCTCATTATTAACTGATTAATTTGAAAATTCTTAAAAAATCTTATTAAGTCAGAATTTGGTAAAAAATTTTTATTGTCAATCAGCGTTAGCTATTTCACAATAAAGATATGAGCTATCCGCTTTCGCAAAATCCATCCCAGCGAAATGAATTAAATATAAAGCAAACGCAAAGGCTCATGCTAACGCATGAAATGCAGGCCGCACTTCATCTTTTGCAAATGCCCATACTAGAATTATCTGAATTAATCGAGCATGAATTGGAGGAAAACCCGGTACTTGATCTGATTGAAGATGATGGACCCGTCGATGAACAAATCGATGAGGATCATGAAATGGATTTTGAAAGAGATGACTTTGACGTGTTAAATGAAATTGACGATTCCTTCACCGATTTGATGACCGATTCACCCCAGAGCTCAAGAACTCAAGATGATGATAAGAAACAATCCTATATTGAGACTTTGACACCCGCACCCCATTCGTTGTTCGATCAATTAATGGAGGAAGCCCATGAAGTCTTTACGACTGAAAGAGAGTTTAAGATTGCCGAATTAATAATTGGGAATTTAGAAGACAGCGGGCTTTTTACTTCATCCTTAGAAGATCTTGTTTCGCAAAGTGAATTTTCGAAAGAAGAGATTGATAAGGTTTTACAGGTGATTAAAACGTTTTACCCTCCCGGAATTGCGGCCTCAAGTACTCAAGAAGCCCTTCTCAGACAGTTGGAGGCTATAAATAAAAAAGGAACACTCGCTTATAAAATTATTCAAAATCATTACGATGAGCTCGTTCATAACAAAATTGTTCTGCTAGAAAAAGAATTAAAAGTCAGCGCTCATCGAATCCAAGAAGTGATTGAAAAAGAAATCAGGCCTCTAAATTTACATCCGGCAAGTTCAATATCCGATTCACCTACGCCCTATATTACACCCGATGTTGCCATCAGGGAAGTAGACGGCCGTTTAGAAGTTTCTGTGAATAATGATCACATGCCTTCGTTAAAGCTAAACCGAAAATATTTAAAACTAATTGAGGAAACAGATCCTGAAACGAAAAAGTTTGTCCTAGATAAACTCAAGCAAGCCAAATGGTTTATGAGAACCCTTTTACAGCGCGGACAAACGCTTGAACGGATTGCAAAAACGCTCGTTCAAAAAAATCGGGAGTATTTTTTAGAACCCGAAGGAAAAATGATTCCTTTGACAATGAAGGCTGTTGCGGAAGAGCTTGAACTCCATGAATCAACCATTGCTCGCGCCGTGATGAACAAATACATCGATACGCCCAAAGGCCTTTTGCCCCTTCGTTACTTTTTCAACTCGACTTTTGAAACCTCTTCGGGAGAAACTCTATCTTCTCGTTCTGTTAAAGATCTCATCCAAGCCCTAATCGATAAAGAAGACAAAATGCATCCTCTATCCGACGAGAAAATCGCCGAAATTATCCAAAATAAGGGTATCACCTGCGCACGACGCACCGTCGCCAAGTTCCGCTCCTCCCTCAATATCGGCAACGCCCACCAACGCAAAAAATTCTAAACATTACAGATTAACCCGTGCCCGTGCCCGCGTGCGTGCCCGTGCCCGATTCCCGCTAAACATCGGAAGTACCGCTAAAAAAAGAATGGTTAACTCTTAGTTATTGATTAAGAGCTCATTTGATTTTTACTCGAGAGTTGTCAAAAAATGCTGACGCATTTTCCGACGAATGTTCTTGTCGGGGCTGCCGCCCCTGCACCCCGGCCATTTCTGACGTGCCCAAATCGCGTATATCGCCAAGGGCTCTCGCTCGAATGTGCTAAAGCACACCACAACGCTTGCATACGCAATTTTGGCTACGCCATAAATGGCTCGGGGCGTCGCTCCGCTCCGCTTTTTTTATGACGACTCTCGAGTAGAAATCTTGTGATCTCTGAATCGATGACTACGAGTTAACAATTTTTTAATTGTTAGCGGTACTTCCGATGTTTGACGGGGATCGGGCACGGGCACGCACGCGGGCACGGGCACGGGTTAATGTTATTTCATTTGTTTGAGGATGCGGTTCCAGCATTCGTCGGGGATTTCGGCGCCGATAACTTGGATAACTTCGCCGCCGGTCAAATGCCCCCAGAGAACTGCTTTTTCAAGTGGAACGCCTGATAAATAGCCGTGGATAAATCCGGCCGCAAAAAGATCGCCGGCACCGGTAGCATCCACTATTGAGATGGGAGAAGTGGGGATATGCACGGCTTTATTTTCATAAGCGAGGTAGGCCCCTTTTTCTCCGGCTGCAACGACAGCAATTTTGCAGATTTTGGCGAGCGCAATAGCTGCTTCTAGCTCATGTTCTTGAACCATTTCATAAGC
Source organism: Parachlamydiales bacterium (assembly GCA_020051235.1). GTDB lineage: Bacteria > Chlamydiota > Chlamydiia > Chlamydiales > Parachlamydiaceae > CAZABG01. Next base: position 31,593 of record JAGVJG010000152.1, read on the forward strand.
TTCTTGTTCATTGCAAAAAACGATATCTACATATTTAGGAAGTAGATAATGAAGCGCGTCACGATGTTTTCTGATAATTTCAAAACTTGAGAGGTCAAATGAGATGCTGGCGCCTTGATCTTTTGCCATTTTCATCGCTCGTTCAACCATTTCAAGATCGTATAGAGCGTAACCTTCAAGATGAAGGTGTCTTATTTCATCAAATAAACAAGGGTTAATATCATCGGCTTTAAGGTCGTTTGTTGCTCCTGGGAGACAGCGCATCGTGCGATCGCCGTCAGGAGTAATTAAGCTTAAAACCTGCATGGTGGGTTTATCGCTTAAGAGTAGATGAAAATCGACTTTATTATGAATGAGGGCTTTTGTGAAAACGAGGCCTAAATCATCATCACCAATCTTTGCGACAAAAGCTGTTTTATGATGAAGATGAGAAAGCCCGCGAATGGTGTTACAAGCACTGCCACCCGGATGTATTTCGATAGGGAATGAGCCTAAATCTTTTCTAAGTTGATTAAAGGAGCCAACATCTATCTGAGAGCTGCCTCCTTTTTCAATTTGATGTTCGACTAAAAAGGATTCAGGAACATGAACGAGTAAATCCGCGCACGCTCCACCTAAACTTAATACTTCAGCCGCGTACGCAAGTAGAAGCGGACACCAAATAAAAAAATAAAGCATATTTGGTGACTTAACTTAGGGGAGAAATCTTTTAAAATCAAATAATTATTAGCTTAGATGTGACCCGAGTATTTTGGTAATCGAGAACATATCAATCGGCTCTTTAGATCCGAAAACCTTTGCCAATTTTTCATCCGGAACGATCTCTTTTTTGTTTTTAGGATTTTGGAGATTGTTCTGTTTAATATAATCCCAAAGTCCCGTAAATGCCTCTTTACGAGAAAGCTCGGTGGCATTTAATAGAGCTCCTAATTCAGCCGAGAGTTTTTTAGGAGGGGAAACTCTTTCTTTTTTGGGCTTGGCAGCCGCTTTTTCAGTTTTCGCTTTTTTAGCAGGTTTTTTTTCTTTGGTTTTCTTTTCTTTCGCGGGTTTCGCTTCTGCTGCTTTCTTTCCTTTTCCGAATTTCTTCGCTTTTTTTACGTAAGGCGTTCTTGGATGATTTTGATACTTTTCTTCTATCTGAGCCAAATCATTTACGATCACGTCGCATTCAGGATAGGTCGAGCAAGAGAAGAAAGTTTTGCCAAAGCGCGATTTTCTTGCGACGAGTTGACCGGGGCAGCCTACAGCAGGACAGTGAGGAAGGTCTTCTGCTTTAATGACGATTTCGCCTTTCTTAGGGATATTGACAATGCCCTTACAATCAGGATAAGTCGTGCATCCTAAGAATGAGCCAAATTTGCCATGACGAAGTTTCATGTCAGAGCCGCATTTTGGGCATTTTTGTTCCCAATCAAAGTCGTCTGCATAAAGCGATTTGTCAAAATCCATCTCTTCAAGCGGAGCGGAAAAATCGCATTCCGGGTATTTCGAACAGCCGTAGAAATACTTATTCTTAAACCATACCTTTTGAAGATTGGATCCGCATTTGGGGCAAATGCGATCGGTCATGATTTTAGGAACAAAGGCTTCTTTTTCAGCTTGATCTACAACGGGTCCAAATTCATTCCAGAAATTCTTTAAGAGCGCTCGCCAATCTTTATGTTGATCTGCAATGGCTTCGAGTTGGTTCTCCATTTCAGCGGTAAAACCAATATTCATAATGAGCGCAAAATTAGCCTCTAATAAAGCGGCGATAACAAACCCAAGTTCAGTAGGCTTAAGACGTCCTTGCTCTTTAGTGGTATAGTCGCGGCTTTGAATTTTCGACATGATTGATGCGTATGTCGAGGGGCGACCAATTCCTTGCTTCTCGAGTTCTTTTACAAGCGATGCTTCCGTAAATCTAGGAGGGGGACGAGTAAAGGCTTGTTCTTTTATCGTATCGACGAGAACAAGGGGCATCCCTTCTTGTAATTCGGGTAATGCGCGCGATTCATCATCTTCATCTTTATCATCGACGCGTTCTTCGTAAGCGGCCAAAAATCCAGAAAACTTTAGTGTAGATCCGGTCGCTCTTAATAAGATGCCGTCGTTATTTTCCAAATCAGCGGATACGGTGTCATAGATCGCCGGATTCATTTGAGTCGCAATATAGCGTCTATAGATCAACTGATAGAGTTTAAACTGTTCAGGAGATAAATAAGGTTCAACTTTTTCTGGAGTATGTTCCGTGTTGGTCGGTCTAATCGCTTCGTGGGCGTCTTGAGCGCTTTTTTGAGTGGCAAACTGTTTGCCTTGAGCCGGTAGATACTCATCTCCGTAGGTTTTTTTAACAAAACGGCGAGCTTCTTCAATCGATTGCGGATCAAGTCGTACCGAGTCGGTACGCATATAAGTGATCAAACCCTCAGTTCCATCATTGCCAAGATCAATACCTTCATACAAGGTTTGGGCAATACCCATGGTTCTAGAAGAAGAAAAACCATAATAGCGGGAAGCTTCCTGCTGTAAAGTCGAAGTGATAAACGGAGGAGGGGAGTAACGTTTCTTTTCTTTCTTTTCTACGCGCGATACTCGATAAGGTTCTTTTTCAACATTTTTAGAAACTTTTTCAGCTTCTTCTTGATTGGGGATGAGATAGACTTTTTTATCATCTATCGCTTCTTTTTCAACCTTAACGCCATCAACGGAATATAAATTGGCTCTAAAAACTTTATCGTCTGTTTTCGTATGAAATTGGGCGCCTAAATTCCAATATTCGACGGCTTTAAAGGCTTGGATTTCTTTTTCACGATCTACGACTAACTTTAAGGCAACGGATTGCACTCTTCCGGCCGATACAAATCCCTCTTTTCCTCGGTGAATACGTCTATTTAAGATGGGAGATATTTTATAGCCGACAATTCGATCAAGAGAGCGTCTTGCTTGTTGAGCGTTAACAAGCGCATCGTCGATTTCTCTTGGTTCATTTAAAGCTTTTAATACGACGTCTTTGGTGTACGCATTAAAAGAGACTCGTTTGAATTTGGTTTTTGGCGGCAAAATTTTGCTGATGTGCCAAGCAATGGCTTCTCCTTCTCGGTCAGGGTCGGGGGAGAGGTAGACAACATCAACTTCTTTTGCGGCTCTCTGTAATTTTTTAATTACTTCTTCTTTACCCGGCATCGTGACATATGTCGGCTCGAAATTATTTTCGATATCGATTCCGAATTCTTTTTCGGGCAAATCACGAATATGGCCAATTGATGATTCAAAACTAAAGTTTGAACCTAAAAATTTTTTTAATGTTTTGATTTTCGCCGGAGACTCGACGATGATCAATGCTTTGGCCATGATACCTTTATTGGGTTTATATCTCTGATAATCAAATGTTTTTGAACTATCAGCCCTTTTTCATGAAAATAGGTTTTTTAGGGTTTTAAAGTAAAATCCAATCCTATTTTAGTTCGAAGAGGCCTAAAATCCAGAGATTTAATAGTATGCCTAGATCCTATTTAAGATTTATAGCAAAGGTAAGCTATTAATTTAAAGAAATTTACGATTTTCCCCAGGAAGCTCTCATATAATATATAGGGGGGTTCTTAAGGAAAGACCACCGGGTAAGACCCGGTGGCCGATGGAATCTTGCTTAAAAAGAGATCGTAAAGCTGCCCGTAATCTTAATGGGCTCCCCTTGTTCGAAGGGGATTGTTTTCGATCCCTTTTTCACGATCAGATTGAGTTCTGGTTCCTCGAAAGAAACATCAGACTCCCCCTGATCTAAGATAAGGGTAGACAGTTTCGTACTCACAGGTTTCTCCATCTGTTTCTTATCGAATAAGAAACAGTGTTCAGAGCCTAAAGCTATGAAACAGCCATGTCAAATTGCTACATTTTAACTAACGTTTAAACCAAGCAACTTGACCGGTTGCTAGCTTAAGGTTCCATTAGTTTCCTAATCCTCAACTTTCATAGATGAGGTTCACAGTTCAATTACTTTCATACCAAAAGTTGTGGCTATCGAGCTGCCTAAAAATCTTCACCTCCTCACGTGCTCAGGAATAAAATTCCCAAAAATACCACCATTATTGGCAAGGCATAAGCCTTAGAATGGACATAACAAAAATTTTAACTTATTGCAATTCTTTCTCTTGAAGGTAGCTAAGAAAAGAAACGTCGCCTAAATTCAGGGTGGCCATAAACGCATCAAACATAAGGGGAGTAACTCCAACCTTTGCCGACCCTTTTGACAAGCTAAGCCATTCTTTTTGAAGGGCTTGTTCGCTTTTCTTATCACCGAGCGATGCCGCTAGAGATTGCAGGCGATACATATTATATAAGTATAGGACGGGATACGCCTTATCGCCGCTTGACTCGATATCACTTTTCAATTTTTGAGCGCTCGAATAAGCCGTTTTAAAATCTTTTTGCGCGATTAATAAGGAAATATCGGTCGATCTTTTTGCAAAACTAGACTCTTCGATTCGTTTTAAGTTATCTTCGATCAAGGGTTTAGCTTCGTCAGGCTTGTCGAGAAGTAAAAAGGTTTGAGCAAGCACCCCTTCAACTTTTGTTTTCAAAAGCGGCTGCTTTATCATAAGTTCTTTAAGCTCAGTCGCTGACTTCTCGGCTAAATCGGCCTTCTTTAGCTTGGCTTCAGCATTATAGGCGCTAAAATAATCTTTTTCATTTTGAACAACCGATCCCGATAGGAATCGATAAAGCAGAAAGATGACTGCCAAAGCGGCCGCTATGCCGGATAAGATATTCCATTTATTTTCCATCGCCCAGTCGAGCCATGGGTTTTCGTCTTCGAGATACACATCTACCTTCTTCGACATAAGAACCACACAAAATTTTCAGCTAAGGATAGATTCAAAGGACAATATTTTAAACAGAAAACTTATAATAATTACCGTGCCCGTGATGCTTGTCTTATCCGTGCCCGTGCCCGCGTGCGTGCCCGTGCCCGATTCCCGCAAAACATCGGAAGTACCGCTTTATTAATATTTGATCCAACGCATGCAGGTGGAGTCCAATGTTTAGCGGGAATCGGGCACGGGCACTTTACGCGGGCACGGGCACGGTTAAAGATGGGCACGGGTTATTCTTCGATCAACAACATATTCTGGTAGTGGCGCATTTGATCGCGGAATTGGGCGGCCTCTTCGAACTTCATGTCTTTCGCGGCGCGTCGCATCTCCGCCTGGAAGTAACGAATCTTCTTTTGAATCTCATCTTCGGAGACGAGGCGAGAGGATTTGGATCCCTTCTTCTTTTTACCGTCATCATCTTCGGCATGGAGAAGGGCGGCAATTTCTTTTTTAATGGTTTTAGGTGTGATGCCGTGTTTTTCGTTATATGCAATCTGAACCGCGCGTCGATCGGCTGTAATCTTGAGGGTATTTTTAATACTTTGGGTAAGCGTATCCGCATACATGATTACGCGGCCTTCGCTATTTCGAGCCGCTCTTCCGCAGGTTTGGATAAGGGAGGTTTCGGATCGGAGAAATCCTTGCTTATCGGCATCAAGAATAGTTACGAGGGCAACTTCCGGTAAATCAAGCCCTTCTCGAAGAAGGTTAATTCCTACGAGCACGTCAAAATGGCCGGAACGTAGATCACGAATGATTTGCATTCTTTCAATAGTGTCAATTTCAGAGTGGAGGTATTTTGCTTTAACGTTAAGCTCAGTCAGATATTTTGTTAAATCTTCCGAAAGGCGTTTTGTAAGCGTGGTTACAAGAACGCGATGACCTTTTGCCACCGCTTCACGAATCTCTTTTAAGCAATCATCTAATTGGTTTTTAGCAGGTCTTACTTCTATAACGGGATCAAGAAGACCGGTAGGCCTGATCACTTGTTCGATCACTTCGCCTTCCGCTTCATTGATTTCCCATTTGTCAGGCGTCGCAGAAACGTAGACGACCTGATTCATTAGTTTGTAGCTTTCTTCGAATTTTAGTGGACGGTTGTCATAGGCAGAGGGGAGTCTAAAGCCGAAATCGACAAGCGCCTGTTTTCTTGCGCGATCTCCATTATACATTGCATGAAGTTGAGGAACTGTTTGATGGGATTCGTCAACAATTAGCAGAAAGTCTTTTGGAAAATAATCGATTAAGCAAGGAGGGGGATCGCCGGGATTGCGTTGTGAAAAATGCCTCGAATAGTTTTCGATCCCTTTACAAAAACCTACTTCCTTAATCATTTCAAGGTCGTAGTTGGTTCGTTCCCAGATACGTTGTTTTTCGATAAAGCGTTCTTCTTTTTCATAGAATTCAACGCGAAGCTTTAGCTCTTCTTTAATTGTATCTATCGCCCTTTCACGCACTTCTTCCGGTGTTACATAGTGAGATCCCGGATAGATCGTAATGCCTTCGATTCGTTTACGTGTTTTTCCGGTTAAGGGATCGATTTCTGAAATGCGTTCAATCTCATCTCCAAAAAGCTCTACGCGTATTCCCATGTCATCTTCATAAGCGGGGAAGATATCGATCGTGTCGCCGCGAACTCTAAACGTACCTCGATAAAAATCAAAATCGTTTCTCTTATATTGCATGCTGACAAGATGGAGTAAAAGCTCTTGCCGAACGATTTTTGAGCCGGTATTGAGAACGAGCTGCATCCCTAGATCGGAAGAGCACA
>JAGVJG010000056.1 GCA_020051235.1 Parachlamydiales bacterium
AGATTTACGAAAAGTGGTAGTAAAGTACGGCGGAAAAACGAGTAACGGTTTAAATATTCATAACGAAGAAATTCAAAGTTTATCCGATTCCGAAGAAGTTATTGCTTTACCCTATGATATACCCATTGTAGGGTATGCACCGACGACTCCTTTTTCAGTTATTACATTGAGACTTTGGACGACAAAAGAATCGCCTAGAAACTTCCAGATTCAGAGTTATAATGCCGGACGTCTTGACCAAGCGGCAGAAAACACGCTCTTAACCGATGTTCTTTATCCAAGCGATCATCACGAAACGGGTAAACGAATTCGGTTAAAACAAGAATTTTTGATGGTATCCGCATCGGTACAGGATATCATTCGACACTATCTTTCAACTCACGATAATTTCCGTGAATTTGCAAACAAAGTTCGTATACAGATCAACGATACGCACCCCGCATTAGTTATTGCAGAACTCATCAGACTACTCACAAAGCGTCACGACATTCCTTGGAAGACGGCTCTTGACATGACTCAACAATGTCTCGGCTATACTAACCATACCATTTTGAGTGAAGCGTTAGAGCAGTGGGACATCGGCTTGATGAATTATCTCTTGCCACGACAAACCAAAATTATTGAGCGAATCAATCAAGATTTTTGTAATCAAATTCGGGCTAAATTTCCGAATGATGAAGATAGAATTAGAAGAATGTCGATCCTTGAAAAAGGCCGTGTTCGAATGGCCAATTTAGCTATAGTGGGATCACACAAGGTCAATGGAGTTGCAAAGCTCCATACCGACATCTTAAAAAATTCGGTCTTTAAAGATTTTTACGAGCTTTATCCTGAGAAATTTATCAATGTGACCAATGGGGTTACTCAAAGAAGATGGTTGCTCGATGCTAACCCTGATCTATCCAAGTTCATCACAAAGCGTATTGGTCCTGAATGGATCACAGACTATGATCAAATCTTAAAACTCGATGCATTTGCGGACGATATCGAATCTAAAACCGAAGTCATGCAAGTCAAGCGTAGAAATAAACTTCGACTCATCGAATTCATTCAAAAGGAAAATAAAATTCGTAATGCAAGGGGAGAAATAACAGAGGCCGCTCCTCTCATCGAAATTGATTCATTATTTGATGTGCAGGTGAAGAGAATTCATGAATATAAAAGGCAGCTCATGAATGCCCTTCATATGATTATGCTCTATAACGATATCCTCGAAGAGCCGAATCACAATCGAATTAAACGCACAATCATTGTTGGGGGAAAAGCGGCTGCCGGGTATGAAACGGCTAAAGATATTATCCGCTTCATTTGCGCCATCGCTCGTAAAATCAATCACGATAGCCGAATCGGCAGCCACCTAAAAATTGTCTATATTGAAAATTACAACGTTTCAAAAGCTGAAATCATTATTCCTGCCGCCGATTTATCCGAGCAAATCTCAACAGCGGGAACGGAAGCTTCGGGTACCGGAAATATGAAATTCGCTATGAACGGCGCTCTGACCATTGGTACCGACGACGGCGCCAATATTGAAATGCGTGAAATGATTCAAGATGAATGGTGGCCGTTCAAGTTTGGCGCTTCTGCTCAAGAAATTAGTGATTTGAAAGCTTCAGGAACCTATAGTCCGCAAGCGATTCTCGAACAAAATCCCAAAATGAAGAAGGCTGTGGAATCGTTGCGCGACCGAACTTTTGCAATTAACGATACGGAGCATCAAGTTTTTGAAGATCTTTATAAAAAAATCGTTGAAGGGGTTTATGGTAGCCCTCCCGATCGATATTTTATATTGAAAGATCTCTGGAATTACTATGAAACGCAAAAACGTGTAGAAGAGCTCTATAACGATCCCGAAAAATGGGCGCAATATGTCATTCATAATATTGCACGAACTAGATTCTCTTCTGATACGTCTGTTCTTAAATATTCAGCAGAAGTTTGGGGTCTAAAACCACGACCCCCAGATAAGCAACTCGAAGAAGAAATCCGCTACGAATATAATTTAATAGACCAATGCCGGATTAAGTAGGGATTTTTCAAATTCTTCAAATTTATGATTAAGTAAAGCAGTCTCTTGTTCTTTCTCATGACCCGAAAGCAAACTATAGGTAATACTATTTAATACGAGCATTTTAACATGAACGTAGGGCTGTTCTTGTTTGCAGATGATATCTACAAAATCTTGAGTGATTCCCTCATAGGCGAGTACGGCAGGATCATCGGATCCTACCACTGCGGGTATTCCATTTTTAATTAAAAAGCCTAAGATGAGTTTGTCCGTAGGCAGTTGCCATATCTTTCTGTTGCTTATAGGACAATGTTCAACAGCAATATCTTTCGCTTTGAATGTTTTAACGATTTCATCCAATTTCTTTTCATTAACGATATCAAAGGCATGGCCAATTCGTCGAACCCCAGGCAGTTGTAAGACTTTAAAGACATGATCTGAAAGGTCTTCAGGAGCAACCCATTCTCCCGTTAGTTCACCCGCGTGAATGCAATAAGGAATTTTATATTTGCCCCAAAGGCTTTTTAAAGTTTCAAGTTGATGATCAAAACTTGCCAGCGCTCGCGGATCATCTTCCGCGCCGACAATGGTGATAGCCTTAGCGAGGCGATGGGTGGAACATAAATTAGCGCACGCTTCTACTTCTTCATCAAATTGATCATTTGATTGAGTTCTAGAAACTTCAAAAATAAACCGAGTTTTTGGGGTAGTGTCAAAGTTATGCGATTCAAAATCTATCTTTAAGAACAATGTATAAGGAATATACATTTCTAAATATTGAACACCCGCAAGTTTTTCTTGTTCTCGAACCTTTTCAACCACTTCGTCTATGTTTAAAAAATCTATCAAATCAAATATTGGAGTAAAGCAATCATACATGAAATGGTCATGTGGGGTTCTGCCACATGCGCCATTTGAACGAAGGGTAATGGCATTGCAAAAGTTGGTGTAATAAGGAGGATTGTTTAAATCTTCAGCGGGTAAGTAGGAATCAAATTCAACTTTAGAAAAACGAAAATTCTGTGGATTGAAAAATAAGTTTTTTTCACAAGCCATTTTAATCAGTACTTTGGGATAAAGGGCCCCCAACAGATGCAGGTGAAGATTGGCGCCTTTGGGCATTTTAGTGACCCATGCGGTAATCTGATTGACATTGTGCGTATTATCTTTGAATAAATTGTTAACTCTTATAGTGGGACTTTCGCTTGCAGCATACATATTAAATCCATTTTAGTAGGTAGTAAGTGATTAAAGTTAACAAAGCGCCGGCAGGTATTGTGATTACCCAAGAAATTAGGATGTCGCGCATTGTTGATAGGTTAAGCGCTTCAATTCCTCTTGCAAAACCCACACCCACGACGGCACCGACTAAGGTATGTGTTGTCGAAATCGGCATTCCTAATCTTGAGGCAGCTAATATGGTAAGGGCCGCACTAAATTCCGCAGCAAATCCTCTTGTAGGGGTAAGTTCCGTTAGTTTTTTTCCGATC
>JAGVJG010000183.1 GCA_020051235.1 Parachlamydiales bacterium
ATAATGTCTTCGGCGCCATTCTGCAATTTCTGCCGACGCCAAATTTCCCAAAAGACGCTGCCCGTTTCGTGTGTGTTTTTCTTAGAGGTTTAAGTTTATCTATCGAACACGTTTTTCATTCGTGTTTATTTTTTAGTGCTTCGCATATTCAATAGTTTTATTATCCTGACGGCGGAAGGCCGATCCTCATTATCTTATATCACTGGAAGCGAAGCTGAAAGTGATCCTGTTTTATTATTGTTTTTCTTTATTAGTTTTATGTGAAATCATATTTTCATTTGTGAGGGAAAAATGCAGTCAGTGAATTCTTATCATGAGTTTGAAGAGAGATTTAAGGGTTTGGAGTGTAGTTTGGGTGGCAGGGGAAATTTTTTAGCGATCTCGAGCCCTGAACAATTAAAAGTTTGTGAAACCCAAGAAGAAGTAGGGAAACTTCATGAGCAATGGGGATTAACGGCCATGAACAAAAGTGTCGGTCTTTTAATAGAGAGAATAAGGCACGATTTGAGTGATATTATTTTATCTATGCCAAAAGCTAGTGTTTTATCTTTAAAAGAAGCAAGTAATTTAAGGAATAAAATTGAGAAGCATTATGGGCGTTTGAAGTTTCTGTTTTTTAATACTTTTCCATCTGATTATTTTTTTCCTGATCTACCTAAACGTTCTTTTGCAGTAAAGTTAGGTGAATTTAAAGCCGGCTTAGTTTTTATAGAATATATTGAGAAAGAATTAGTTGTTGAAACAAGAGTCGCGGATGATGTTTCTGTATGTACATTGGGGAGAGCCACTATTAGCAGAATGGATGGTTTAAAAGTTGTTATAGAGGATTTTTCTCCCGCAGAGGCCCGATCCTCATCTTGTAAAACCATTCTAGATGTTGTGCTGGGAATATTACATTTTCGAAGAGATGAAACCGTACTATTCAAATCAAAACAAGCACACACTTTGCCGGATGGTGCCGCATATTCTTCATGGGCTGAATATGAAATTTGGGTTAAAGCTCCTTTTAAAAAAGATAAATTGATCAATAGAACTTTTGAAATTTAGTCGGAGAAGATCTCACAACAAGTAAACGTCCTCTTGTGTTGTTAGTAGCCAAAATAGTGGCAGATGTTTTTCTTTTAAATAATTTTGATCGCGGTTTTTTATCCTGTAGCGTTAATCTTTTCGTCATTATACAAAAACTCTCCAAGTAGGATTTTATGCAAGTTGGCTGGAAAGATTATGAAGATAAATACGGATTTGTCACAGAATATGAACAAAGTAAGTTAGGTTATGTTGTTGCAGAGGGTATGATGACCTTCTTAAAAAAAGCTCAAGAAGGAATGATAGGTTATCTTTACTTAAATGGGGATGTCTTAACTTTAAAAGGTAATCGTACAGGAAGTAATCAAAGTCAAATAGAAGAGCGAGTTGAAAGTTTATTTACTCAACTTAAAATGATTCTTCTAAGTCTACCTGTTGCAAATGTGAAAACGCTCAAAGTGATATCTCGTAAAAATCAGTTTGTTCTTACAGCTTTTAATTTTTTGGGAGATACTTATCAAAAAAGTTTTGAAAGGCCCCGTTTGTTATTTAGTATTCCTGTAAGAAATTTTGCTGTATTGATTGCTAGTTCTTCCATTGATTTCTCAGGTATTACGGTCCCGGTGGCTTTATATTTAAATTTTTCGAAGCATTATTTTTATTTTATTGAAGTGCGTTCAGCTGAAGCACTTTCCGCTCAAGTTTATGGGTCTGTGAGTTTTTTAAGGGGCGATTTCCTTAAATCTGTAGTTAATTCAGAATTCCTAGGTGTTGAGTTTAATCAATCACGTCGTCCTGTTATAGGGTTAATTGCAAAAATCGTTTCAGATATTTTTCTAGTTGAAGGGAGTGAAAAACTGGTAATTTCTTCCCCAGGATTTTTATATCAGGAATTTGCGGAGGCGGGACTTGTTAATCCAAGTGTATCGCGACATTACACAACTGACAATATTGTGGAATTTATTGTTAAAAAGCCGACTGCTAGCTTTGGTTTGATAACGCAAAAAATTTTAAGTGATTAAATGAGAAAGGGATCTGTTCAGCGCCCGAGGGGCTGAACAGATTTGCAAGAAATTAAGCAGCTTTTTTAGCAGCAGTTTTTCTTGTCGTTTTTCTAGCTGTCGTTTTCTTTACAGTCTTACGAGCAGCAGATTTACGAACAACTTTAGCTTTTGTTGTTCTTTTTACCGATTTAACAGCTCTTTTAGCAGATGTTGCTTTACGAGCAGTTTTACGTTTTGTTGTTGCCATAGGGTCCTCCTATATTTGTAACTTGGACGGTCGAGCTATCGGCCGTGCAAACTTGTTGTCCTATATATTTCCTTTACTTAGTTTTAAGAATATTGTCGATACATTCGATAAACAATTTTTTACATTTTTTGTTCAAATCGACTTACTTTTGTTCTTAAAAATAGACTTTGTTAACAATGTTTTTTAAGTTTGTAACAAACTTTTTAATGTCGTAAGAGCTTGGGTGGCAACGATTAATAAAAATTATTTAAATGCATAATTTTTTGCGTGCCAATTGAGATTTTTATTAGAAAAAAAAATAAAAAAAAAATTAAAAAAATTTTCAAAAAGTGTTCTTTTTTGTTTTAATATCACAATTTGGGAGATTTTTTTTATGCCTTGGGGAATTACAGACACCATTGGAAATGCTTTAAATCAGGGTGTTAGTCACGCTAATAAAAGAGATGAAGAGATCAAATCAATTGCCCTTGTGGCAAAGATTGCAGCGGTTGTTTTTGCCGTTTTAGCCTTAGTAACGTTGTGCTCTCTATTAACAAGTCATTCAGTTGGAGTCATTATCTTAGGATTAGCATTTACGACGCTATTTGCTGTTTTAGCTATTGATGCATTCAATGTTAATGAGAGTGCGCAAAAATTGAGATCGGGAGGTTCAAATTCAATTTTTAATTTGGGAAGATCCTTTGTTTCGGGAGATACTATTACCGAAGCCGATTACAATTATTTATTCAAAAATACTGTATTAATCAAAACTTGCTATAAGCCTAAAAGATAATTAACCTTGTAATTATAATATTCCATTAATTAAAATTTATTGATTAATGGAATTATTTCTAATTAAAAACTTTCTTTGCTCCTTATTATTTAATAAACTCTTGGCTCATCATGTTTAAATACCTAATGCTCTTTGTTTTACTCATCACCGATCTTTGTGCGGGATCCTTAAAGGTTGTATTAGCTGGAGATACCGATTCGAATTTAACCGATCAAATCGAAAAAGATATTCAACTCCTTACAACGCAAAGTCAAAAACTTAGCCGTCACTTGGATAGACCTTTAGAATTAAAAGTTTTAAAAGGCGCAAGAGCCTCTAAACAACAATTTATTGCGATTGTTCAGAATTTAGATGTGCAACCGGATGATATATTGATCGTTTTCTATTCGGGGCATGGTTTTCGCGATAAATTTAAGAAAAGTCCCTATCCCTACATGTTTTTCACACAAACGAAAGAAGCGCTGGATACAGATGATATGTTGAATGTCGTTTATCAGAAGAAAGCTCAGTTTGCTATTTTGATGGTAGATGCTTGTAACCTTCCTTTTGCCCATCTCGATGAACCAGATGAAGGAAAAGAGATTTATGACAATTTCAACACCTATGGCGATATTTCGTGCAACCTACGGCCTTTATTTGAAAGCGGAAGAGGGGTTTTAGTTATTGCTAGCTGCTCTCCCGGAGAAGTGGCATGGGCTTCTAGGGCAGGGGGATATTTTACCCAGGCCTTTTTAGATTCTATATATACAAACAATTGCTCTAGCTGCTCAAACTGGAATATTTGGCTTAGGAATCTCCAGGCAAAAACAGAGAGTATTCAACATCCCGTTTGTTCGTTTTATAAGTAGAAGTATTTCTAAGTGAATAAATTGCGATAATTGAGCATCAAATATACCTAAGGGTGTAGGCTGATTTATAGGAGGTTCCTCCTATGATATCACCTGACAAAGAGTCTATGCCCTTAGGGTTAATGTTTGATCGAGTCGTTCGTTCCGAAAGTGCTGACATTCCTCACTATGCCACCCTCTATTCCAGCAATCCCCATTTTGAAAATGATAGAGAACTCTGGAAAACCTTTATTGAACGCTTTAAGAACTGTCGGGATGACGTTGAGCGCCTCCGTTGGCTGCGATTTTGCTTGATAGCGCTTGATCTAAAAGATTTTGAGAAGTTCAAAGCCCATGCACCCGATTTCAATATCTTTTTAGAAGAGATAGAAAAAATTGATTCTCTTAAATCAATTTTAGTCGATTTCAAGAAGCTTCCGGTTCTAAAGAAAGAAAATTTATTAACAGTCGAGTGGTTAAACGAATACCTCGAAGGAAAAGCTTATCCCTTTAGTTTCGCCTTTTTTGTATCGCCGCTATCTCTCATTCAATTGGTTATACAAAAATGGAATCAAAATCAAAAGAGACAGGAATTAGTGGCATTGACCCAAAAGCTATATAAAGAGGGGATGCTGCATGAGGCGAAAGTAAAAAAAGAAGTGCGCTCTTTTGCCTTTAAAGTTGCCGAAGCGGGATTAGGGTCCGATCTTTTAGATTTAGTCAGACAGCAAGAAGTAAAAGATAAGATCGAATTTGAAGATGAACTTCCATCTTTACTAGAAGTGGTCTCTTCTCCTCATCGGGATAACTATATTACTAAAATGGCATCTGATCTTGTTAAACAGGATCAAAATTTATATTCACGATTAAAGCCGGCCGATTTCGTTCACTTAGCTTGGACTAAAAATAAAGGCCCTTCGGTTCAATCGTTTGTCGATTACTTCAATTTGGTTACGTCTTTTATTAAAAAAAGCATTCTTGAAGCGAAGAAGAAAGATCAAGCAAGCTTAATTGAGCTTTGGATAGATGTCGCTAAAATGGTTTATCATTTAAATGATTTAAACCTAACAGTCGCCATTATTTCCACTTTGGAAGGCAGTGATATTGATCACTTATCCGCCGCTAAAAAAGTTCCCGAGATCAAAGGCTTATTTAAAAAAGGGCTCTTCGATTTATTTGATCCCGTTCAACACTACCACAAACTTGGAGTGCACATAAAAAAAATAGAGGAACAAAATCAGTCGTATGTTCCTTTTATGGGCCAAATATTATCCGAGCTAACTTTTATCAATGAATCTCCTAACGAAGTAGAAGGACATATAAATAAAAAGAAATTAGAAGTTATTTCAAAAATATTAGCTAAAATTTTTCAAAAAAAGGTAGAAGTGGAGCATAATATTGTGTTTCAAACAACCCTCTTACAAGTTTTAGATAATGCAACCACAACCAGCCAAAGGTTCGGCCGCTGACGCTCCTTCACCTCAAAGAGGTAGCATGCCCGGAACAAGTTCATCTCCTGTAGCGGGCAATGTTTATTTTCCTGAGAGATCCTCTTCTCGGCTTCCAACAACAGCGGGTTCATTAATTCCAAGAGGTGTAACGGCCATGCCGGCGCCAGGGGATCGTAGATATGCAACACTAAGACCTTTCGAGACTTCCACGGCTGAATCCTCAGCTGCGCTTTCTGCACTTCCAAAACCTGATGTTTCGATATCTCCCCATCTTCGAGGTATTATTGACATGTACAATAAAGAAAGTCGAAGTACGCCGATTGAAAAGGGATTGTCAGGGGATACTTCTGCGCAATGGCTTAAATTCACTAAAGAACAATTTATTAAAGAATTTGCCAAGTGTAACGATCATAAGAAAATTGAAATTTGTACTTTTTGTACAAAAGAACAATTTGAATGGGTGCGGGATAGTTTTGCAGATGCTTGTATAGCGGTGTTTCCCAAGCTTCATCAATCTAAACGTAATTGCTTTCTTTCTCGATTCATGGAACATAACAATCTAGATAGAATCAAATTATTAAATAATATCGTTGAATCAAAGCCTGAAGGAAGTTCTTTAAAGAGAGTTAACAGTAACTTAAGAGAAGAGGAAAGTCTTCGTACCAGAACATTAGAAACTGTTTTAAAAACTGCAAGTGATGCGGATCTAAATGGAATTGCGCTTAATTTTTTAACGGATCAACATTTTGCGGGTTTAAATAAGATTTTAATAACAATAAGAGAATCTCTTACACAACCACGTATTGATCAAACCTATCGTTTACTTAAATTCGCTGTATTTTTAATAAAACATACTCAAGTTGATTCATGTCGACAAGCTAAAAAAGAAATAGATGCATTGATCCATAAAGTGCATTTAACCATTAAATATAGTTTGATCAATAGGGTTAGAGATGCAATTGAGAAAAAGGAAGTTCCCACATTACAAGATGAAGTATTAAAAAAATGTGAAGCCGATTTAAAAAAATATAGCAAAGCCCAAGCTTCAGATTATCTTGGCTATTGCCTGGGAAGAGAGCTTCTATTTAAATGTGAAGAATCAAAAATTCCTGAACTAATAAACAGTATAGTTTATGGCTCTTTTGCTTTAACTAATTTAAAGCGTTTAGTTGAAATACTTGCATTGACTTGCAAAAAAATAAAAGAAGATTTCGACGAAACAACAAAAAATACGACTCGAAGAAAAATTGCTGTCCTAAAGTTGTTGATTGAATTTATTAAAGTTCATTCCACACAAATTGATCTAAGTAATAGTCATTTGATTTCGGTGATACAATCCGCTCTAGATAGTAAAGAACCTGAACAAATGGCCCTAGGGATTCAACTCAGGCAGACAATTGAAGAAAAAATAAAGGAAGGGACTGTTCCTTTATCAAGAACCGTTTCAAAGCTTGAACTATATTTAAAAGAAAAAAAGGTCGATGAGCCGGTAAAATTTGAAGATGTAAAAAAACTATTACAATCAAATGATCCTGCATGGGCTATATACGCAGATTCGGTTGTTTCCGATTTGCTCGGCCAATCCATTAAACTATTAAAGGCCATTCCTTTTTCCGAAGTATTAAACAGAGCTCGGACAAGAAGTGAAAATGACGCTATAGATCAAACGCAAATTTCAGATATAGGATTATTTGTATATAATCAATTAGATGAAGAAATAGTAAGTACACAAAGAAAAATTGATTTGCAAGATCCAAGAAATCAAGAAAAGTTTAAAGATGCTCCGAAAACGTTTTCTTCAAAGAAAATAAGAAAATTTCTTAAGGATAATTTATCCGACGAACAATATAAATCTAAAGAATCTACAAAAGATAAGTTTTTGCTTTATATTGCTCATGAACTGCGAGATATAAAACCTAAAACTGATTCTCAAAAAAAGGCTTCTTTACAACATGTAAGCCCAAATATTAGTGCTCAAATTCAGTATGCGGATAATTTAACTGCTTTTATTTTAAATGAATTAAATAACACTCCTCTCACAGTTATTTTATTTATTCATATCGCTCAAAAACTATGGAATGAACGCGACTTCTTTTCGGCGCGAATCATCATTCGAACTTTAGTTGGCGTAGAAAGCAAATTTAAATCTTTACTCCCGGAGAGCTTCCAAAAAATTTACAATAGCCTAGTTATAAAAACAGATAAAAAGAAGGAATTTGCTGAATTCGTAATCACTAACGATGTAGCAAATTTGGGCTATTGCATTACGCTTGATTATATGAACAATGAATTATCAGAGTTATCTGAAACGTCTAATTTTGATGAAAATGGAGCTTTTAACAGAGCAAAACTCATAAGTTATGCGAATATTCATAAAACCCTGCTCGCTGTAAAAAAGCAAACGGCACCCGCAAGACCCCTTTCAAACATCCTTAGTTTAATTCAGCAAGGCAAAGGATCGTTTACCACGAAGCCTCAGGTGGCATAGAGCATAGGATCGCCTCCGGGTTGCCTCCCGATTGAAAGCCGAACTTAGTTCCTCTATCGTAAAGAAGATTAAATTCTACGTAGTGGGCCCGAGCTTTCTTTTGAATTTCTTTTTCGTTAGGTGTGTAAGGAGTATGGATTCGTTTTTCCACAATGGGAAGATAGCTTTTTAAAAAAGTATCCCCAATTTTTTTCAATAGGGCGAAATCTTTGTTTTGATCTCCTGTATTATAATGATCAAAAAAAAGGCCGCCTTGTCCTCGTTCTTTATTTCGGTGAGGGATGAAAAAATATTTGGTGGCCGCTTCGCTAAATTGAGGGTAGAGTGAGCCTGTCGCTTTTTCAGCTACATTGTGAAAATGAATTTTATCTTCTTCGAAGGGAAAGCCCATTGGCGTCAAATCATAGCCTCCGCCAAACCACGTTTTTCCGTCAGCTTCAATGTAGCGTAAGTTCATATGGACGGTGGGTGCGTAGGGGTTTTTCATATGAGTGATTAAACTTACCCCTGTTGCGAAAAAGGGGCCTTCTGCATCTCCCATCGGAAATTCAGGGCCACCTACAGCTGAAAAATTGACGGCTGCCTTCTCAAATACATCTCCTCTTAAAACGGACATCTCGCCGCCCCCTTCATGTTTATAATCCCAGGGTGTTACCGAAAAACGATGAATTTTTTCAAAAGATTCAAATGCGGTGCGGATTTCGTTACGAAGTTTTTTTAGGTAGGAAAGGATTTCAGCTCTTTCGATAGAGATAGATTTTGGATTTGTAGAGATCATGAAGTTCCCTCACTTCTTGGGGTTGCCAACCCGGAATTTGAAAGGTATTGCTAATGATAATTGTGCCCGGCTTTAGTTCTGTTTCAAATTTATGTTGAAGGCGCTTCATGGCGCCGGGATAAAGATAGCAAATTATTAATTTTGCCTCTTTCAAATCTTGCTGAAAAAAATCTTTTCGAATGCAAGGGAGTCCTCGCAATTTACAAACGAGCCAAGGAAGGGGAGAGAGTTCAAAACCTACTACGTTTGGATATCTATCGTGAAGTTCCTTTAGTAAGCCTCCCCAACCCGCCCCTAATTCATATACTTTTCCTTCAATAGAAGAAGGCAATAGTTCCAAAAGAGCTTTTTTTGCTGCGGGTGAACTAGGGGTTGGCGAGATGCCTAATAGCCAGGAATAGTAGACGGTGATCGTGATCACCGTCAAACCTAGAATAAATAATATTAAACCGCTATCCAACTGGTGGCTTTAAAAAATCGATGGGCCAAATCTTTTTGATGTGCATTTGGCTCTTGATAATGTTTTAAAAGTTCTTGGGCAATAGCATAATTGCCGACGAGTCTAGCCGCTTCAACTTCTATAAAACTAACTCTACATCCCTTATTAAGTAATGCGCAAACCGTCTGAATCGAATAATGGTGTGTAATGGCGCAGCAAAGGATGGCGGAACTGATTTCTGTTGAACAACGAGGAATGAGTGTTAATAAAAGGGTCTCATTAACTTGGTGTTCCATTGCTTGGTAAAGCGTTTCTTGGGAAACTTTTATGTCAGTTGAGGGGATCATGATTTAATATTTAAAGTTAAGTGTTTAGGCTTCAATAAATAATCTAAAATAGACTTATCGTTTTTAATCTTACCTATCATAAATTCATTGTAGGCGAGGGGGGCATTCATATAGAGCAGGGCCCCTGTGACGGTTGCGCTATAATTGTGATTAATAGCGGAAGCAATAAGAAGTGGCGTCACCGGTTCAATACAACGTTTAGCCAATTCAAGTATTGTAGATTCAGGAGCACCCTGATTAATGGCATCTTGTATAACAGCGCAAGTAATAGCTTGGGTTGAATTCATGGTTATATAATAGGGGCATTTTATACTTCTGTCAAATAATAGAATATTTTTAAATTAGATGAGATAGTTGAATATAAAGCGATTAAAGCTGATAAATAAGCATGCCAGATTTAAGCCCAAGCGATCTCCCCGTTTTAGATAAAATTCAGGAGCTCATCCTCCTTATGGGACGTGAACCTTCCACCTACCAGACCGAGCTTGTTTCTCAGCTTATCCAAACGAGTCTTAAACTTCTGGGAGATGACATTAATCTAGGTCAGCTTAAGTTGATCACGCGCGCGTTAAAAGAAATGCGCTATGCCTATAAAACATTTGGTCAATACCCTGATGCTTTAAGAGTATCCATCTTCGGGTCCGCCCGAACCCCCGAAAATCACCCCGATTTTAAAGCGGCGGCTCGATTTTCCAAGGAAATGGCCGAAGCCGGCTGGATGTGCATGACAGGTGCGGCGAATGGAATCATGAAAGCGGGCTTAGAAGGGGCGCACCAAGACAAACGCTTTGGTCTAACTATCCGCCTGCCTTTTGAAACAGTTACCAATCTCCACATTGAAAATGACCCCAAGCTCGTGGTTTTTCGCTATTTTTTTACTAGAAAACTCATGTTTGTGAGCCATTCGGATGCGTTTGCCGCTTTTCCGGGTGGATACGGCACAATGGATGAGCTTTTTGAAGTGTTAACATTGATGCAAACCGGTAAATCGGAGATCGTTCCCCTTGTTTTGATTGAAGGGGCCGATCGGAAATACTGGGATGAATGGGAAAATTATGTAAAACAGCATCTACTTGATAATGGGTGGATTTCTGAAGAAGACTTACAACTTTATTATAGAGCTCCGACTGTTGAATCAGCCGTCAAACATATTCTTCATTTTTATAGTTTGTATCATTCGAGCCGTTATGTAAAAGATCGATTGGTTATACGCCTCAATAGAAAACTTGATAGCGCCAAAATAGATGAGCTCAATGAAACGTTTCCAGATTTAATCGAAGAGGGTAAAATAGAGACTTGCGATCCTTTCCCTGAAGAGGAAGATCATTTGGATAAACCTCGGATCGCCTTTATTCACAATCGAAAATACTTTGGACGTTTGCGAGCGTTAATCAATGCCATTAATGGATGAAACAAGAGTAAAAGACATTTATGTTCCTGCAGAAGGAACGAATCCGCTTCCCTTATTTATGACAGGGATAATGGCCGGTTTTCCTTCGCCGGCGGACGATTACATTGAAAAACTTCTCGACCTGAATCAGTTGATGATCCAGCATCCGGCGGCCACTTTTTTTGTTCGAGTGGAAGGGGACTCCATGGAAACAGAAATTCATTCGGGCGACATCTTAGTCGTCGATCGGGCGAAAGAAGCGACCAGCGGTAAAGTAATTGTGGCCGTAGTAAATGGGGAGTTCACGGTAAAGCGATTTGTCAAGAAAGAGGAAACGCATTACTTAGTCGCGGACAACAGCAAATACCCCTCCATCAAAATCACACCGGAACTCGATTTTCAAGTTTGGGGCGTGGTTACATTTGTTATCCATCGAGCTTGACACTCACATCCATTTGATGCATTTATAAAATCTAATCAACTAGGGATTAGATATGAATAGGGCTGTGATAGAGGCTTTTCGTTGCGTTACATACACTTTTCGCTCTCAACGTATAACTGTAGATTTGACGAGTCTTTTTCTAGTCATTTACCCCCTCGTTTGTATGGGTGCGTCTATGGGTTTAGTTATGAATTTTCCTTCTAGATACGCTGCTTGTTGCACAGGAGCCATACTTATTTGTTGTTTGGGGGCGCTTTGGTATAGCACCCCTTACTATATTGACATTCAAAATCTTTCAAATGCGTTTGCGAAAGAATTAAATGGCAACATCTCTCCGGCTGGATTGATCAATTGGGCACAATCCGATTTCATTATGAATCCGTCCGTTATTGAAAGCTCCAATTCAGGGCCTTATCTAATGGCGATGGGATTATTTTGTGTGCTGGCAGCAAGTTATACTGAAAATAAACTTAAAAAAAGCCATATTTATACCCCCATTTACAAGTCTTTAGGGGTGATTTCCATTTTTGTAGGACTGAATATGGTTTTAGACCCTGTCCGTATTGAAAGAGTCAGGGAGCGTATAAGTGAAGCTTTAGAAGGGTGCAGAAAATGAGTGTAAATACAGATCCGTTTTTAAATTGTATATGGAAGGCTTTTCAAGATGTAAGCAAAGTTCCCTTTGATCAACTTTCGACCACTTCAAAATTCGCTGCCTCCATTTTTGTAATGGGAGCAACGGTTGCGTTGTTGAATAAGGGGAATTATTTATTAAGCGTGGTACCTCTGACTCTAGGGGCATGGGTTTTATTTACTCAATCAAGTTCCCTTATAAATGCAGAAGCTATCTTTAAAGAATTGCTACAACAAACACTTAAATTAAACCGGAATGAAAAACTATCGTATGCTCAAAGCGATAAATTTTTAGAATCACAGGTTAAGCCAAATCCAATAATGGGCATTTTTTATATTGCAGCAGGAGGCCTATTTATGACATTGGCCTGTGTCGCCGCAAGAAGAAATGCCAGGATTTCAGTCTTAGTTCCCACCTATGCTTCAATGGCGATTGTGTCTATTTTTATGGGTATTTACGAACTAACCTCCTTAAATCATGAAATGTTAAAACAGGACATTCGAATCAATTTAGAATCTTGTTACGGTGAGATTGCTGGCAATAAAAGGATCGGTTAATATAGCGCCTTTTTATGAAACTGATCGGTTCTTTGACGACTCAACAACAAATTCTCGCTTGTTCCTATCGTTTTGATTTAAATCAGCCTCCTCCGGCGATGTTAACGTATAAACACTGGATTGTTGCCTTTACAGCTATAACGGGAGGGATGTCGATTGCCCTAATTGCTGTTGATAGGAGGCGTTTTTACACTTATTTATGCTTTTCAGTGAATGTTTTTGCTTTAGGGTTAAATCTCGTTGATCAAATTGATATAAGTGCTTTTGATCAATTTCTAACGTCCAATAACATCATTGGAGTAGTTATTATTTCGATCGGTTTAGCCATGTTTGCGGCAGGCGCCGTTAGTTTCTCTAAAGCGATGGGAAATCTTCGGCCTCATATTGTAGGTGCACAGTTTCTTGTCTCTACGGGAGTAATGGTCCTCGGCTCCCTTTTCTTAAATTTTCAAAATTCCAACCATAAAATAAGACCTTTAACTCAATGTGACGAAATATATGGCAAATGGCGCAGTTAATAACTGTTATTATCGATTTGTTCAAATTGAAGGGGATCGTCTTCATCAGCTTTATCCTACCAATGGTGAAATTGCTCTTCTAGTCGGCCTACAAGCCGTTCTATTAATTAAAATGGCCGCGCATATATATGCTTCTCGCTATGAATCACGTTTTAAAAACAAGTTGAAGGTTTGTGTATCCGGTTCGATGACTTTTTTGTTTTATCGATCGTTTAAGTCCGTAGATATTAGAAGGGTTTCAGTCGATCTTTTTAATCGTTTGGCAAGTGAGACGTCAAAAAAGAACTTAGACATAACCTTTGATATCCATAAAGTTTTCTACCAAATGGAACGCGAGTTTAAAAGCGCTTTTGAGCCTCGAATTTATATACTGGCCATGAGCATCTTTATGTTTTGTGTAGTCATTCAGTCGCACACCGTTAAAAATTTTAAGATTACTAACGCCGTTTTAATCGGCTCTTTTTTATCAGCTCTTGTCTCTGCCTATTTAGTTTATAAAATTCCGGTGGCTGGAACGCTATACGAGTTATCCAAAACCATTCCGACTTGTAAGGCAGTTAAATGAGTTCGTTGCATACATTAGAAAAGTATCACCCTGCTTTAAGATGTGCTTATCAAGTTTTAAGCGATGAGGGTGAAAGAATTTATAGAATTTACTATCCAAACCTCTTTTACCGAATAACCCGCATCGTTTTACCGATCATCATTCCTATATTTTTAAGTCTTATGCGTTTGGAAACTCGTTTTGAAAAATCCAATGAATGGTTTCCAATTACAGTGGCCTGTTACTTAATGAGTCTATTTTCAGTATATCCCTATATTATTGTTGAAGATCCTAGAATCACGCCTGAAAAATTTCATGCCATTATTGAAACTAATGCAAAGAAGGGAGGATTATCTGATCTGCAGATATTTGAAAGTTTAAAAAATAGAATGCTAAATAGTGCAATGAAAGACATGTTTCAAAATGCCTTCAAATACGAAAAATATTACTTTTATATGAGTATAATTTTATTAACCACGACTATTGGAATAAATTTAAAAAATCAATATAAGTTCAAATCATCCATCAGTTCCTATGCATTTTTAGTAGGATTCTTGTCTTCAGGGTTATTCATATGTTCAATGGTTTTATCGCACGATGTAACCCAAAACTTTTCTGAAATAAAGGCATGTGACTCGCTTAGATGAATAAGCTAGGTTGTATTGGCTTTCAATTTTACCTTGAAACTCGCAGAAACTACAATTTGATATATCCCGGCCCTGTCTATCGAACCCTTCGAATCGCGATACCTATTATTCTTGGACTTGTTTTAGCGTCTACATTTATTCAAAATCGTTTTGAGAAATATAATGTTTATATTTCCAGTATTAGCCTAGCGCTCTTTTTTTATATTTCCTCCTATCTTTCTGGAAGACTACGTTTTCAAGAGCCTGTCATGGAGTACTCTTTGATTGAGACGATGATTTCTCGAAGAAAACAGCATCTTTTTCATCAATTGAATATAAAAAGAGAAGTTACACAGAATGAAATATTAGAGAGTTTTATTGCAGATGAAGAAATGTATAATAAGCTCGATTATTATTACAGAGTCCCTTTTAACAGCGATTACTATTTGCTTGCTTTAGGATCTATGGTTTTGGCTTATGGATTATATTTTCATTTTCATCGGCAATATCGTTTTAAATCTTGTTTATTACCTGCTCTCTTTTTCACATCTATTTTTACAGTTACATTTGCAGTCTTTTCGATTTACACTCAGCCCTCTTTTGATACCCGAAATCATTTAGGGAAGGGGCTTGAAAGATGTCGAATAGCGTAGCTTCCATGGATTTATTTAATAAATTCCATCCTGTTCTTAGATGCGTATATCAAACGTTTGATTTTGAAAAAATGTTGATATTACAAGACTGGTTTCCAAGTCCCATATATCGAATTATAAAAGTAGCTTTGCCTATCCTTTGTCAGATGGCGGTGATCCTATTACTCATAGAATTTAGATCGCAAGAAAGGCGTTTAATTTATCCGGTTGGGCTAAGCGTAGTATTAGGGTGCTATATTTTATGGAAAAAAACGCTTGTATTCCCGGAAGTTTGGGTTACCCCTGCAGATTTCTTATACAATATAGAGGTCATCAAGTTAAAAAATAAGATTCAAGATACGGATATTTTCTGGCTCGCCAATCGATATAGCGATTTAGAGCAATGGTATGTTAAGCCTTATGGACCGCTTTTTAATACGGACTATTGGATTTGTGCACTGGGAGTTGCGATCCTATCGATAAGTCTTTATGCCAAAGTAAAACAAAAACATCATTTTCAAAGATCAGTACTTCCATATGTTATGGCAGCGGGTTTTTTTACAGTTATTTTTTCGCTTTATGGTATCTTTAAAGCTCCGAATATGACCGAGGGAATTTGGAGATTAAAAAACCGAATGGATCTATGTAAAACCATAACAGTACCTTGTTCTAAATGAGTGTTGATCTAAATCCTGCCTTGAAATGCGCCTATCAGTTTTTAGTTCTTGACGATACAAGAAGAGTTTTAGCGCAATCACCCTCATTTGCCATAAGAATTTTACGGAATAATCTACACTTTGCTCATAGCCTTGCCGCTCTTTTGCTACATTATGAAAAAAGGTATGAGGAGGGAAATGCCTCTTTTATCAATGTGCTAATTAATGGATTGTACCTAATAACCATTCATCACCGATCCTTTATTGAACCAGGAATTTCTGAGCGGGAATTTACGCATATTGTTGATCATAATATTCAGTACGGGCTTAACGTTTCCGAAATAGTGCTCGCCCTTAAACACCCTGACATATTAGCAAAAAGGGAAGCGATTTTTGCTGAACCGTTTGAGAGCGATATTTATATTTTAATGTTGGGAATAAGTACTACAATATTCGCTCTAGATGCTCTTAGAAAAAGAAATTTTAAATTTAAATCCTCCATCATTCCTTTCATGCTATTTGTTGGAGTTGGAACGATATTTTTTATGACTTGTTTTATGACAATCCAATCAACTTTTAAATCCAACTTAGGAGACATAGACAAATGTTTGTAGGAGACTGCGCTCACAAAGGTGTTTATGTTAAAGAGTTAATGGATTTAAGCCCGTATCTTCAATGCGCTTATAGAGTTTTTCAAAAAGAGGCGGCTAAAGTCAGTTTAAAAGAGGCTTTAAAATATGTGCCGCTCAGATCTTATTATTCAATTGTGTATCATGGAATGCCTTTGGGAGAGTCGGTACTGCTGCCTGCTCTTAATTTAATTCAGTTAAGTTTAGGAGATAGAGTCAAACTTTTTGTGTTCAGGTTATTGTTAAGCTATGTGACTTCCCCTGTTCTTTTAGCGAGTAGTGAGCTTACGCCTAAGATCTATCGTCAAATGATTTCCTCTATGCCAAATCAGGATGACGCATTAGTGGAAGTTTCAAACTCAATCATGAGATCGGTAAATATAAATAATCAAAATCTTCCTGCATCCCATTTTTATATTTTTTCGGCAGGTGCCTTTTATATGATTACATCTTATTACTTATTGAAAAAGCAAAGGACGCCCTTTCTTATTTTTTTATTTTATTTTTCGGTTGGAATTGCCCTTTACGGAATAATTTCCACTCTTTTTACCCAAAAGCTTAACTTTTCTGAAGAAGTCGCACGAGCCAATCTTTTATCCTGTCGCAATATAACTTGTTATAAATAGTATACAAATGACTTTAACGTCCGCAAATCAAGTATTTAAAGACCTCTATCAGGTGATTCTTGAGGAGAAAAAAGTTGCCGCGTTGAGCCCGATTTTTCAGTGTATTTTTAAAGCGCATCAAGAAGAGGGGGCTCGTCTTTATCAGATCACGCCTTTTTATTTTTTTTTAAGTAATAGCATTAATTGGATTGCCGCATCTAACCTCATAATATTGTCTTCACTCCTAAAAGTTGAAGCCATTATTCTATGGCCTTTATTTGGATCGATCTTTTTTTCTAGAGGGCAGGTTGGATTTGGCGATACTCGATTAGATTTGAATTACTTCTTAAGGTGGGTAGCTCAAAATCAAATTGAGGATAATAATCGGGCCATTGACCAATTTCAGAGGGCACCTATCTTTAGGTTTGCTATACAAAGTAATAATTACAATTATCAACATAACAATTTACATTTTATTTTTTATGGTCTTTTGTTTTCTATCGCCTCAATCTATTTTATTATACTTGGAAATGTAAGAAATAAGCGTGTCGTTTGCACAGCATTATGTTCAGGTGCGATTCTTATATATGGAGTGGGTTGTTGGCTCTCTTTTAGGCCTACATTAGATTCGGATGAAAGGATGAAGATTAGTTTAAATAAATGCGCTTAGAACAAAAAGTATCTCTTCAATGCATCTACAGCATCCTTGCTCATGATGGTTATCAACGCTTTTTAATTAGTCATCCCTCCCTTAATTTAAGGATCATTAGACTTGCGATCCCATTTTTAAATATCGTCGGTCAAAGTTTATTAGTTATCGAAATGCCTAAAGTCATGCCCCTATACTTTTCTTTAGGAGGCTCTTTTTTCTTAAGCTTATTTGTTCGAGATTTTAATGATCCTCGTTTGACCTTAGAAGAATTTCAAGAGGTTGTAAAACACAACTTATTGCAAGGCTTAAATGGGCAAACACTCATTTATAGTTTGAGGCATCCTTCTCTTCTGCAGCAAAGAGAGGATTTATTAGAAGCCCCGGTTCAATCGAATTTATATAATCTAGCTATCTCTTTAATTACCCTTGGAAGCTGTCTTTACTATTATAAATTTAGACGACTAAAATATGAAAAATCTTGTCTTCCTTACATATTCGTAATAGGGCTTACATCGTTTTTATTTATGGTCTATTTTATGAGGGCTTTTATCCCTCGTTCCTCCGATATCGCTCAGGAGCTAAGTCTATGTTGATAGGACCTGTAGTAAAGCTATTGATGGGAGCTCATAAGTATGCCGATCACGATTATCAGCACTTAACTCCCTTAGCTCAATGTATTTTTAAAATTCTTCAGGAAGAAGGACATAAAATACATCAATTAACTCCGACGTATTTATTTTGGATGCGTAATATACATTGGATCACTCATCCCTTCATGGCACTTCTGACCCTCAATTTTTTACAGAGTGAAGTGGTTGTCCTCTGGACATTCTATTTGATGATTTATTACATCAAAGGACATGTGCGTATTTATGATACTCAGCTTAACGTTGAGACTTACAATTTATGGACCCAGAATCCCGTTCCTTTAGATATCACAAATCGTTCACAAATTGTTGAAAATCATATTCACGTGTTTGCGATTGAAAATAATAATATAAAAGTGCCCCAATTTAACCTCTTTTTGGTGGGAATTGGATTATTTTTATTTATCTGTTCAGCAACGATTGCGAAAAAAAGGGGGAGTCCTGGCGTCTGTTTGATGGCCTTAGGCTCTTTATCTTTAATGGTGTATGCTTTGGGATGTATGTTAACGATGAAAATCGTAGATCCGGAAGCCTTCAAAATTAATTTGAATGACAGATTGTTGAAATGCAAATGATCGGGCTCATTGATTGTAATAACTTTTATGTCTCATGCGAATGCATCTTTAATTATAAATTAAAGGGTAGACCCGTGGTGGTGCTATCCAATAATGATGGATGCATTGTAGCGAGATCTAAAGAAGCCAAAGCGCTAGGCATTCCCATGGGCGCGCCCGCCTTTCAATATAAAGCGATTTTTGAGACGCAAAAAGTCGTCGTTCTATCTTCAAATTATATTCTTTATGGAGATATCTCCCATCGAGTCATGATGACGATTGAGGAAGAGGTATCAGATATCCAAGTGTATTCGATCGATGAAGCCTTTGTGGCGATCGACCATCCTGATCAACCCCAAAAGATTAGAGAGAAAGTCATGAAATGGGTGGGAATTCCCATTTCAATAGGCGTCGGGTCAACTAAAACGCTTGCAAAAGTGGCAAGCGACTTAGCTAAAAAAACACCTTCTGGCGTCTTTCATTTATCCGATCCCACTGAGATTGAAAAGACACTTAAAAAATTGCCTGTCGAAGAGGTTTGGGGGATTGGTTCAAGACTCGGGCAAAGGCTTAGAAATCTAGGAATTCAAAGCGCCTATGAATTTCGCGAGTTGAATGATGAATTTCTTCGAAATGAATTTACGGTGGTAGGTCTTCGGATGGCGCACGAATTAAGGGGCATTCCTTGTTTTACGATCGAGGAGATCCCCGAAAAGAAGAAATCGATTATGAGCTCAAAGTCATTTGGCAAGCCTTTAACTGATTTTGAAGATATTGCAGAAGCCCTGTCCGCCTATACGGCTCAAGCGGCCGCAAAAATGAGAGAGCAGGGGAGTGTGACACACGCTTTAGAAGTCTTTTTAACGACAAATCCTCATAATGAAACGCCTTATTATGCGAATCGAATTCATGTAACGTTACCCGAAGCCAGTGATTTCACCCCTACGCTAATTTCATGGGCAAAAGGGGCGTTATATTCCATTTTCAAAAAGGGCTACACCTATAAGAAAACAGGCGTATTACTAGGTCCTTTTTCAGATAAGGAGTGTGTTCAAAGAGATTTATTTGATCCTACGGAATTACCGGAAAAAAAGAGAAAATTGATGTCGGTGATTGATCAACTAAACCAAAAAAGTGGAAAGGATACCGTTCAGTTTGCAGCAGAAGGGATCATTCGGCCCTGGAGAATGCTCCGAGAAAATGTGACCCCTCGCTACACAACCTCTTGGGATGAATTATTAACCATCCATTCGCACCGAAAACTCTCCTGATAGCCACTCAAGAATATTTTCTTTGCCTGACTCTTTTAATAAAGTTAACCATGATTGAAGAGCCTTTTTCTGTTTAGCGGCATACGATTCCTCAAAGGGTGCAATCGTAACGAGTAATTCAGTCATAGGATCTAAACTATCTTGAATAGAAACTTCGTCAATATAATACGGCATTAGCAGACAGCAATATTTAAAATAATGCTCAAAATCGAACGCTTTAAAATTGAGAATGATGCAATGACTCAAAAGGGTGCGGATTTCTTGGTGATAACCCAACTTCAAAGCAAGGTCTTTATTTTGCTTTAAGCCAAGCAAATAAAGCTCGATCGTCTTGTAAACATATAGTAGCGAGTAAGGTTGCTCGCTTAGGATCAATCGCTTTGGAGTTATAAAACTTAAAGTAAATGATTTTACTTTATTGAGAAAAGGGCTTCCGCGTGTTTTTGTAAATAAATTATCTTTTGCGATTTTTTCAAGGATTGCAAACAAAACATCAATATTTTCATAAGTAGGATCTTTGGCTAGTTTATTTACTACGTAAAAGCAGATGTTAATGATTTTCTCTATTGAAACAGGATTAAGGTTTCTGCTTAAAAGACATACAACGTCCGCAGCTGAGCTGATAATAACCGGCAAAGTATTTGGTGTAGAGTCGGGATCCGGGATATCAAATCTCCACTGGAGTCGTGTAAAGATAGTTGAAAATGTATTTTGGCTAATTAGTTGACTCATTAGTTGTCGAACCAGATTTTCCTGAATATGAGTACATTCCATATTGTTTGGATAATAAAAGGCATAACTCAACAGGAGTTGATGAAGCTTTACTATTCCCTGATCATTAAGGAATTTTACTCTCGGAGTCATCTTGATTAAGAATTGTGAAACTTCATTTAAAACAAACAAAATAACTTTCTCGTCGTGATATTTCTGTTCGTTTAAAAGGACATCCATTAAATCAAGCGTTAATATTTCAAGATCTGTCAGCTTTTCTATGGGAGTATTGTTCGAATAAAAGGATGCAATCGGTTTGTCTGTAAGAAGACCATGCATGACCTTTCTTTCATCAGGAGTTAATGACACTTTTTTTGCGTGAGTTGAAATAATATCAAAGTAAGTGTCGCGGAAAAGTTTAAATTCTCTGTGCTTAACATAAGCGGATAGCAAGATATTCATTCGATGATACAATGATTCTTGAAAGCTTGGATCTTCTTCTATCTTCATTACGTGTTTAGCTATAAAGAAAACGTCAAAAAATTTTGCAACACAGTCAAGTTCATCTTGTACCAGTACGGTAGAATTTAAAAAACAATCCATCGATGAAGTTGTAACTCTTTGCTTTGAATCAAGCGGAAAGTTAGTCAAAGGAGGACGACCTAAGATTGCATCGGTAAATTCGTGATCTTCAAAACAAGATTTTCCTTTCGTTTGATCCACAAGATATTGAGTAACTTCTTCAATCATCTGTTTAGACTCAAAACCCTGCCAATCACTAAGCACACTTCTTAATGCCGCTCGGCTTTTGGGCGCAAAATGGGGTAAAGTGCATTTTCTTAAAGCCTTGAAAGTATCAATGTTGCTTGTTGTGGCAAGAATGGCGTCAATAATAGGGATAATGCACTCAACTAATGTGGTGGAAATCAATGTATCTTGATGACGAACAAAGTTGTTTAAAATTAAGGCTCTTGTTGCTTCAGCAGCAGGGTTTTTTAAATAAGGTGTAAAGTAAACGACCCCTTTTACATACTTTTCACAAGTAGGCGAATTGATATAAAAATCCACCAATTTTAAAGGAACGCTTAAGTGGGTCGATTCCTTATCACAAAACATCCAAATCGTTTCTACTGCGGGATGTTCGGGATTGTCTATCTTTTGAGCCGCTTTATCAATCAATCTTTTTAAGTCCGCAAGTTCAATAGCAATCGTCTCAAAGTTAAATAGGTAGGTAAAAAACGTTAGGGCATGATCGGAATCCAATGTTAAAATTCGATTCACCACATAGGCCAGTTCTTGAGTGGTTAATTTTAATGTTTGACCTACCTCTTTAGCAAAAGATCCAAAACAGGTTTGTAAACCAAGGGGGCTTTCAAACACATAAAAATACTCTTTTACCGATTGGGGTTTGATACGTTGTTTTACTATAAAATCTACGGGAGCGGATTTGAAGAGGATATCTCTTTTAGATGCTAGAATAGGGCCCAAATCCTCTTTAATAGATTCGAGTTCACTCCAGTCTTCTAGAGTTAAAAACTCGTGAACAACCTCTTGGAGCTTTTGTTGACAATTTGATGAAATAACAGGAAGAACGTATTTTCTTTCTTGTAGGGTCAAAGAAGGCCATAAATGATCAAAAACGGAAGATCCAAGAAGTTCAGAAAAGGGCTCAAGAGACTCTCTCTTTGAAATGGCGGATGTAACTACGGAAATCCATTCAGATGTTTCTAAGTAAGACTCACATCGAAGTCCTTTATTTTTAGCCCATTTTAAAAGCTTTATTCGTTCAGGTAGTGAACATCTAGGGATGAATTTTTCTAGAGGAAGCGTATCGAGTTCGTCTAAAAGATTAAATACTCTATGTATAGTGAGAAGTCCAATATAAGGTAGTAGGAAAGAAATAAGAGCTTTTTTTCGTTTTAAAGAGAAATCCCGTGATAAATCAATAATTTCATTAATTTTCCCAGGATCTTTATCAAGAATCTCTCTCAATCCTTCTTCATTTAATGGATTAAGAAAGTAAATAATAACCGGTGTTTGATTTTGTAAATTTTCACTACGTAAAAGTTGAAGAAGCTCAACATTTCTATTTTTAGTAATTAAGAGGGGGATCACTTGTTCGACTAATCCCCATTTCATGGCATAACTTATTGCGTTTTCTAAATCATTTTCATTTGAAAGCTTTGTAATGTAGGACGATTTTTGAGTAGGGGTGAATGATTCTACAGGCCAAATGGAGGTGAAAAAACCACTATCTAAACCTTCGACAACAGACATGGGTATTAGATTCGTAAGAGGGGAAATGATGGAGCCAAATTCAGCCCCAAGCCTTGATCGGTATAATAATAGTAAATCGGTTGAGAAAGTTCGTATATGGGGAGTAAAACAGGCATGGTTCGAAGGGCTTAAAAGAGTTTCAACATATCTTCTAAAACAAGAAGGGTCGAGCTCAAGTTGGCGTTCGACAACTGTAAGCGTTTGTTCGGGATATCTGTCGAATACTTCCTTAGCTTGTGTAGAGGTTAGGCGGAAATTATGGGCGATAGAGAGCAGGTACCGCTTGGCTTTATCCGGTTCAAGTAATAGACATTCATTAAATGCTTTTTCGTGAGAATGAATTGAAATCCAATATTCAATAAGGGCAATTCTTGAGGCGACGGGTATTCCGGTTAAATTTAAAGAGTTAATCGCACCCGTCAGGCGGTTAATAATTAAATGAGGAATAACTTCGTCAAGTAGAAGGCAGCTTGAAGCATAAGTGCAAGCTTCGCTTATTAGACCTTCTTGTAAATAGAGCTTAATTAGCCTTTTCTTCTCGGATTCATTTTCGTCCATCACTAGTTTGAATTGAGCCGCAGGTAGCTGCATTTTTACAGAGGGGATAATTCTTTCCTTGAGTCGCTCAAATGCGGCTTTAGGCTTAATATGCTGTATGCGGTTGTATATATTTGTTAAGGTAGTAAGTGACGGTTCTTGGATGACATCTAAATAAATTTCAGTTTGATCTTTTGAAAATGAACTTAATGCATTTTCACTAAAGTAAGAATATGACCCCACAATTTTTCTGAATAATTCCAAGTTGTCGGATCTGAGGAAGTATTGAAAAACATCCTTTTCTTTATTTCCCATAAGAGTAGGTTCTTGAAGAAAATATAAGAGGGTATCGGAAGCATTTTTACTAATAAGAGACTCAATCAAATATGCGATTAAACTTTCTTTTTTAGCGTATTCAATCGCCTCTTGAAATCGATTTTCAGCAAGTAGCTTTTTAAGGTAAGTGGCCTTTTGTTCAGGAGTTGCGCTTGCGAGGCAAACGTCAGCATAAATGTCGCAGGGTAATGCATTTAAAACAGATTTATGAATTTTTGAAGACCGACTTGATATAAACTCTCTAAAGCCAGTTTTCAAGGCTTTGTGAAAAAAATGAATATGCCGCAAATCAAAAGTTGCAAGTGTTTGGGCGCGATCGGAAATAATAGAGAGAATTTTATCCTCAATAAGCCCCAGCCATTTTAAAGCTTGTTCAAATTCTCCCTGTTCAACAAAAAATCGGCTTATATTCTCGATGTAATTACAGCTTACATCAGGTTTTATCAATTTTAATTTGGCTACGTCCTTACGTTCAATAAGTGTGGGAATCACATAAGATTCCATGCCTTGCTTTGTAGCCCACGCATAGGCGTCATTAAAACGTTCCTCTTTTAAGCATTGATCAATATATTCCCGGGAGATCTCAGGAGAGGGTTGTGCACTTTCAAGCGCCTCTTTTGCCCCAAAATTTCTTAAACTCGTTAAAACTTCGCAAATTAAAACCATCTTTTCTTCGACAATCTTGATGACTTGATCTTTTGAAAGATGGGGAAGTGCTTTTCTAAGAAACGACGAATAATCGGGACCAGTGGAAGGAAGCGCTTTCAAAACAGATAAAACATGCACTGGAAATCGCTTACAAAAAAGATCAGATTTATTCGCGACTTCTACCACCTCGGGCAGGTAGACAGAAACATTCTCTTTTAACGATTCTATACAATCACAAAATAAGGCGTCATCAAATTCAGTTTTTAGATAGACCAGGATTTCTTTAATTAGTGAAGGTTTAAACTGGAGAGCAACACTTTTTGTAGTCGTGTATAGCTTTCTCAATAACTCTAACTTTTGTTTTGAATTACGAAAGTAGGATTCAAAGAGGATTTTAGCGATGGGATCCAATGAATGTGTGAAACGAAGATTAATGATCCTCACATCCAATTGATCGATATTATTTGCTTTTGCCCAATCAAAGTCAGCTACATCTGCAGGAGTAGGAAGAGGAAAATAAAAGTTGTGTTTACTTAACGCGAGCGTTCTGGTGCCAGGATTAGCTAGATAAGCAATCACCTTTAAATCAGATTGTGTACGGTTAAAAAAGGGGGAGCTA
>JAGVJG010000025.1 GCA_020051235.1 Parachlamydiales bacterium
ATGAAAAGGTT
The DNA here is from genome assembly GCA_020051235.1 of Parachlamydiales bacterium. GTDB lineage: Bacteria > Chlamydiota > Chlamydiia > Chlamydiales > Parachlamydiaceae > CAZABG01. Next base: position 12 of record JAGVJG010000025.1, read on the forward strand.
CAAGGTCAACTTATTGTTGATGCAGGAGCCGCTTTAAAAATTTCAAAACAGGGCGCAAGTCTTTTGCCATCGGGTATTCAAAAGGTAAATAGATCTTTTGATAGAGGGGCTATTGTTCAAATATTAGACCCAAATGAAGTTTCGATTGCAGTAGGGATAACGAATTATGGTCATGAAGAAATAAAACAGATTAAGGGTAAACATTCGAATGCCATCGAAAAAGAGTTAGGGTATTCCTATGGAGCCGAAGTGATACATCGTTCTAATTTATGCAGGCTACAAAATGAATCTTGAAAAACAAGCGGACCTAGCCAAAAAAGCCACCTTCCAGCTTGGGCAGGCTTCTAACGAAAAGAAAAACGATTGTTTGAATGCCCTCATTGAAAAGATTTCGCAAGATAAAGATAAAATTCTCAAAGCCAATCTTAAAGATCTAGAAGAAGCTTCTCATCTTAATGAGGCAATGAAAGATAGGCTATCCCTTCAAGGTCGTATCGACAGCCTTATTCAAAGTGTGAAAGAGGTCCTTGATTTGCCGGATCCTGTCGGTGAAGTTTTTGATCATCACCAGAGACAAGGATTAAAAATTAAAAAAATTAGAATTCCGATCGGAGTTCTTGGTGTGATTTATGAATCGCGTCCGAATGTCACGATAGATGTAGGCGTCTTGGCTCTTAAGTCAGGCAACTGCGCTCTTTTAAGAGGGGGCGCTGAATCACAAAACTCAAATCTAGCGTTAATAGATACCATCCAGGCCGCCTTAGAAAGTGTAAAATTACCTGCAGCTGCCATTCAATTGGTTCAATCGACCGATCGAAGCGAAGTTTTAAAGCTCCTTCATATGCACGACTATATTGATTTGATTATTCCAAGAGGCGGCGCTCCTTTACATCAATTTTGCAGGGAAAATAGCACGATTCCAGTAATCACGGGATGAATTGGGGTTTGTCATCTTTTTGTCGATGAATCGGCTAATTTAAAAAAGAGCATGCAAGTTTTAATCAATGCAAAAACGGATCGTCCCACTGTTTGTAACGCATTGGATACGGTGTTGGTTCATGAAAAAATAGCCTCTAAATTTATCCCTGAAATGATCAAAGCGTTTCCAAAAGAAGTGAGTTTTCATTTAGATGAGGCAAGCTATTCTTTGATTTCAGAAAAATCCCCTCATATCCACCTAGCCAAAGACAGCGATTGGGATATGGAATGGCTGAGCCTTGTTTTGAATGTAAAAATCGTGAAGGATTTGAATGAGGCGATTGCTCATATTATTAAACATAGCACTCAGCATAGCGATGGAATTTTGACTGAAAATGTAAGTCACGCAAAAGCCTTTGTAAAAGCGATTGATTCTGCGGCGGTTTATATAAATGCCTCCACGCGCTTTACCGATGGCGGTCAAATGGGCCTTGGTGCCGAAGTGGCAGTCAGCACACAAAAAATCCATGCACGCGGACCCATGGGATTAAAAGAATTAACCACCTATAAATGGGTAGTGGAAGGCGATTATGCCATCAGAACATAAAATAGCTTTGATTGGTTGCGGTAAAATGGGTGAAAAGTTTGCTGAAAAGCTAAAAGCGACTTTTTACTTTTACGACAACGATTTTGAAAAAGCGAATAATCTTCAAAAAAAGGGCCTCGGTAAAGCGTGCGCTACCTTTGAAGAAGCGATTGATTCCGCCGATCTTGTCATTCTCGCGATAAAGCCGCAAAATCTAAAAGAGTTTCACGTCGATATCAAAGATCGAACGTTGATTAGCATTTTAGCCGGCACTCCTCTTTCAAAATTAAAAAAACACATCATCGCCAAACACACTATTCGTTTAATGCCAAATCTAGCGATTTTACACGGAAAAGGGGCAATTGCTGTTGTTTCTGATAAAAAAGACGCAAAGCTTGAAGGGCTATTATCCCCTTTAGGGAAACTTTTTTGGCTTAAAGAAAGTGAAATCAATGCGTTTACCGCAATAAGTAGTTCAGGCATTGCTTATGTCTTTAGCTTTATTCAGGCGATGGAACAAGCGGCCCTTAAACTGGGTTTTAGTCCCGTGCAGTCAAAAGTTATCATTGAGCAGACCCTATTAGGCGCTTCAAGTCTTTATTCTCAAAGCGATAAGCCACTAAAAGAATGGATAAATGAGGTGGCCTCGAAAGGGGGAACGACAGAAGCGGGGCTTAAGCTTCTTGATATGCAAGGGGTGACGGAAGCATTTTTTGCCGCTAATGTTAAGGCGCAAGAATTAGAAAATGAATGATTTAGATAAAATTGCCCTGCCAAACTTCTTGCAAATCAAGGAAATATACTCTAAATATTAAATATGACTTTCAACAACCTTGAAGAGAAGGCGCAAGAAGCAAAAACGGGTAAAACGGCGGAAGAAAGAATAGACGCCCTTTTACAAGCGTTTGAACTTTTTTGCCAGGAGACCTCAAAACTTGAGCAAGCTTATAAGAATCTTCAAGAAGAATTTCACTCGGTTAATTTAACCCTTGATGAAACCAATCGTGAACTTGAAAGTAAAGTATCCGAACTAAATAGGTTAACCACTTACTTAGAAAGTATCTTAAGTCATATTTCTCAAGGCCTTTTATTTATTCAACTTAATGGAACGATTACGACTTTTAATGATGCTTTTGAAGCCATGTTAAGTCTAAAAAAAGAAGAGGTGTTGAATCGAAAATATGATGATCTTTTCAAAGACAATTTTTTTGGGTTTTCGATGAAAGAGGCTTTGTTAAAAAAACAAGTGCCTCCTTTTAGCCGTATCCGAATTGGAGAGGAGAATGAACGATTTTACGAAGTCGAATGTACTTTCCTTCCGAAAACTTCCAAAAGAGTGGAAGGCGAGGGTATTATCGTATTGATGCGCGATGTAACGCGTATTAAAGTGCTTGAGCTTATCGCCAATAGAAATGACCGGATGAAAGAACTTGGGGAAATGGCGGCTCAAGTAGCTCATGAAATTAGAAATCCTTTAGGTGGGATCAAAGGATTTGCTTCACTGTTAAAACGGGACTTAAGCGATCGTCCCGAACAATCAAAAATGGCCGAGTATATTATTGAGGGAACCGATCATTTAAACAGGCTTGTAACGCAAGTTTTACATTATTCACGTCCTGTAACGCTCAATTTACAAGAGATTGATGTTTCAGAATTAATCCAGGATGTTCAAAAGTTTATAAAACTAGATAGCAATATTGACCCACAACCTCGACTATTGGTCAATTTGCCTCCTAATAAACTTTCGATACAAGCTGATTACGCTCTTTTAAAAGGAGCTATCCTAAATTTATTGATCAATAGCTGCCAAGCGATGCCGAATGGGGGGACATTAACCATTAACGCCGACAAAGATTCAACAAAGTTAAAGATTCAAGTTGCTGATACCGGAATAGGTATCCCGAAAGAAAATATGGAAAAACTATTTACCCCTTTCTTCACGACAAAAGCGAATGGAAATGGATTCGGTCTGGCAGAAGTGAATAAGACCGTACAGGCTCATGGCGGAACCGTTGAAGTTGTATCAGAGGTAAATAAAGGCACGATCTTTACGATTACGTTGCCAACCCAAGGACTCTAATGACCATCGAGAAGATTTTAATCGTAGACGACGAGGCGCTGGTTCGTAACTTCTTAAGTGAGACGCTTAAGCGTAAGGGCTTAGAAGTGACAACGGCTGAAAATGGCATGAAAGCCGTTCAACTACTCAAAGAAAACACCTATGATTTAGTCATCACAGACATGCGTATGCCTGATTTAACGGGCATTGATATCATTCGAAAAGTCAGAGAAACCTCTCCAAGCACACTTTCTATAGTTATTACTGCGTTTGGCACTATTGAGAATGCAGTGGAAGCCATGAGGCTCGGCGCCTTTAACTATTTGATTAAACCCTTTTCTCCTGACACCATTGAAGCGGTAATTGAAAAGGCAAATGAGCACCAATCCCTAGTAAATGAAAATGCTTATTTAAGACAAAATGTTTTGGGAGAAAACACTTCTGTTGTTGCAGAAAGCGCTGCGATGAAGAAAATTTTAAAAGAAGTGCAGCAAATTGCAAAATCCAATGCAAACGTGCTAATCCATGGAGAATCTGGAACAGGTAAAGAGGTCATTGCCCACGCCATTTACAGCCATTCTTTAAGAGATAAAAGTCCTTTTATTAAAGTAAATTGCGCTGCCATCCCTGAAACCCTTATTGAGTCAGAGTTTTTTGGTCACGAAAAAGGCTCTTTCACCTGTGCTCTTGGAAGACGTTTAGGGAGATTTGAACTCGCGAATAAGGGCACTCTTCTTCTCGATGAAATAACCGAGGTACCCATCACTCTTCAGCCGAAGTTATTGCGGGCGATACAAGAACAAGAGTTTGAAAGAATCGGCGGTACAAAGCCCATAAAAGTAGATGTAAGGTTCATATCAACTACCAATAGAGACATAAAACAGGCCATACACGATAAGGTTTTGAGAGAAGATCTTTATTATCGTTTAAATGTGGTGCCGATTTACATTCCTCCTTTAAGAGAAAGACGAGAAGACATTATACCTCTTGCCGAAAACTTCCTAAAAAAAGCCTGCCAAGAAAATCATACAGAGCCTAAATCCTTTACAGCTGAAGCTCGCCAAAAACTCTTAGACTATAACTGGCCCGGTAACGTTAGAGAGTTATCAAATATCATTGAACGTGCAGTTGTTGTTGAAGCGAATGCTGAAATCGGGCCTGAAAATCTTTTCATGAATCTTGATCGAGAAGAACCCTCTCCAATCCATCACAGAACAGGTGGAAAGACAATCACCGTACCTATTGGAGTGACCTTGCAAGAACTTGAAAAGCAGCTTATAATTGAGACTTTGGAGTCTCATAATATGAACCGGACGAAGACGGCAGCGACGCTTGGGATATCGATTCGGACGCTTCGGAACAAACTTCACGAATATGGTACTTAGGAATTTGTAAAATCAATTCCCAACTTCCATTCCAAAGATAAACTTTAATTTTCTTTTTTCCTGTTGAGACAAAATACGGATAGCCGCGTTTGTCTTCTCCTCTCATTTTATCACAAACGATATCTTGCAATTTCAATTGTAGAGGGTTTTTTTCTGAAAGCCTGATGATTTTTTTAAACTGATATTCAGATCCAAAATAGCGAATGCAAGTGTCATACCATAGTTCAAGCTTAGCTTTGGCTGCTTGAATTTGTTTTAAATCTTTTTTGCTAAGTGGATCATTTAATATTTCAGATCCTTTCAATTTCCTTTCTTGAATGAAAAAGTGATGGAATTGAAGAGTCTCACGAATATCTTCGATAAGCCGGCAGTGAGTCATGCTTTTCATGGCCTGTGAAAATAAATAAGCTTCTTTAGAGACATAGGAAAAACGCGCTAATTCTTCAGGTCTTAAGAACTGTAAAATCGATTTTATTGATTTTACGTCTAGTCCGCCAAACATTAGGCGATCATCGCTGCAATTTTTAGCTTATTCTCATACTTCTGTTGGAATAAATCGAGGTGGCGGCGAGTCAGTTCATGAATAAGTTCAGATCCTTCAGCCAATAAAGTATAGAGGTTTTCACGTTTTATACATAAATCGGATTGGACATCGTCGATATTGTAAAGCGTTGTGCAAAGAGATAGAATAGGATCGACATTTCTAGGAACGCTTAAATCAAAGACGAGTTTGGGGGCATTTTTAGGAGCAGATGAAATAATATAGTTTTGGCCATTTGAGCCAAAAATAACGATATCGTAATCGACCCAATTTTCTAGGTTGTTTTCCGTTTTTATTCCCCATTTCTGTTTTGATCGGCTATAGAGGGAAAGTTTACAAAGATTTTTTTTCTCTAAAAATGAAACGATCTTTTTGTTGATAGTGGAAGCGCCTACGAACAATATGTTTGACATACGAATATCGGGAACATGAGAGGCCGCAATTTCAAATAAGGCATCTTCAAAATCAGGTAAACCCTTGGGAATATTGAGAGAAGAGCGTACCTGTTTTCCGATCGCCAATGACTTTTGAAATAAATAGTGCAGATCAAAGCAAAGTTTATTCTCGATTCGGTTCTTTTCGTATGTATTTTTAACTTGTCCTTGAATTTCTGTTTCGGCGATACAAGCAGAGTCGAGGCCGGCTGTCACTTTTGATAAATGAATAAAACAATCAAGGCCGAAAAAGGAATATAGCTGTTTATCAAAGCTTTCTGAGACTTCTTGACGAAGGATTTGTAAAATTTTGATATGCGTTTCTGCAAGATCAGAAGATGAAAAATAGATTTCCGTACGATTACAAGTAGATAATAAGATGTGTTGAAAATCTGAGTAAGGAATCGAACTAAATCGTTTATCGCAAACTTTTGCTAAGATTTCTCTTAGTTTTAAATCGGCGAGTTTATGATTGATTCCGATCAGACCAACTTGCATGGTTAATATAAATAGGGTTTAACTAATTCTTTCAATTTCTCAGGGTTTAGCCATTGGTCATTAGTGCCTGATGTATAAGAAAAACCATCAACTAAGGTTTTGCCGCTTCTACCGTTCAGGAATTTTGTTAATAATTTTGCGTTATGGATGGTCGCCTCTGGAATAATGATATAATGATCGTCAAATTCTAATGTATGCCTTGCATCATCAGAGGGGATCATCAGTTCATGGATTTTTTCCCCTTCCCGAATCCCGATAATATCGGGTTTTGAATTAGGGGAAAGTGCGTCCAAAAGATCGACAATTTTAAAGCTAGGTATTTTAGGGACAACGATTTCCGATCCTTTTGCGATCTCAAATCCCTTGATAACAAGATCGACCGCTTCATCAAGCGTGATCCAAAACCTTGTCATTCTAAGGTCTGTCAATGGGAGGTTTTTTTGGCCTCTTTTAACTAACTCTGCCCAAAAGGGGATAATCGAGCCTCGGCTCCCTGCTACATTTCCGTATCGAACGACTGTAAAGGTAGGATATCCTCTTTGACCCACGTAAGATTGAGCGGCGGTAAAAAGCTTATCGGAACACAGTTTAGTCGCACCATAAAGATTAACAGGGTTAACCGCTTTATCGGTCGATAAGGCGATAACCTTTTCAACTCCGACTTGGATGGCCGCATCTATGACATTCATGGCGCCATTGATATTCGTTTTAACAAATTCAGTCGGATTGTACTCAGCTGCAGGCACTTGCTTCAAAGCGGCCGCGTGAATTACGAGGTCAACTTCAGTAAAAGCGCGAATAAGACGGTCTTTATCTCTTACATCGCCTAGGAAAAATCGAATTTTATTGGAATGGTTAAAAGGCTCAGAGTTCTTCATCTCCCACTGTTTCCATTCGTCACGGGAAAAGATGATAACTTTTTGACACTTATCTTCTTTTAATAGTCGTTTTGCAAATGCGCGGCCAAAACTGCCGGTACCTCCTGTGATCAGGATCGTCTTATCTTTAAAGAAGTCGGTCATAAGTCCGTACTCATAACACATTAATTAAAATTCTAACAAATGATAAGATAGCCAAATTATGGCAAAGCAATACGACGAAAGCACCGTTAAGACACTCGATGCCCTTTCCCATATTCGTCTCCGTTCAGGAATGTATATAGGAAGGCTCGGTGATGGATCTCATCCGGATGACGGGATCTATGTTATGTTAAAAGAAGTCATCGACAATAGCGTCGATGAGTTCATAATGAAACACGGAAAAAAGATTGAGATTCAGCTCGATCCTGATAAGCCGCTAGTTTCTATTCGAGATTTCGGGCGGGGAATTCCGCTTGGCAAGGTAATCGATTGCGTGAGCCAAATTAATACCGGCGCGAAATACAATGACGATGTATTTCAATTTTCTGTCGGCCTTAACGGCGTGGGTACAAAAGCGGTAAACGCTTTATCCTCTCATTTTTTAGTTAGATCGAGCCGTGAAGGGGATTATTTAGAAGCAAACTTTGAAAAAGGCGTTTTAAAAAACCAGAAAAAAGGGAAGACAAAAGATGAAGACGGCACCTACGTCGAATTTACTCCCGATCCCGAGATATTTAAACGCTATAAATATCAAAATGATTACATCATCAAGCGTCTAAAACATTATGCCTACCTTAATACCGGGTTAACCCTTGTCTATAACGGCCAAGAAATTGAATCCAAAAATGGATTACTCGATCTTTTAAACGAAGAAGTGAGTGATGACAGGCTCTATGAGCCGCTTCATTATCGAGGTAAACTACTTGAGTTTGCCTTTCTTCACACGACAAGTTACGGAGAAAGTTATTTTTCATTTGTTAACGGACAATATACGCAAGACGGAGGAACGCATCTTTCCGCTTTTAGAGAAGGGATTTTAAAAGGCGTTAATGAATTTGCGAAAAAGAACTTTCAAGGGGTTGATGTCCGAGAAGGGATTGTTGGAACGATATTGGTTCGAGTTAAAGAGCCGATGTTCGAATCTCAAACAAAAAATAAACTTTCCAATACCGAAATCCGCGGACCGATTGTTCAAGAGGTAAAAGAGGCGGTTCAAAACCTACTCTACAAAAATCCGGAAACCGCCAATAAGATCATTGAGCGTATCGCCTTCAACGAAAAACTTCGTAAAGAGCTTGCAGCGGTTAAAAAAGAAGCAAAAGACAAACAAAAGAAAATCTCCTTTAAAATTCCTAAGCTAAGAGATTGCAAATACCACCTGGGTGATGAAACCAAGGAAGGTTATAAAAGCATGATCTTTATGACCGAGGGGGAATCCGCTTCCGCCTCGATCGTGGCGTCCCGAGATCCCTTTACTCAGGCAGTGTTTTCTTTACGAGGAAAGCCTTTGAACGTTCATGGAATGAAGCTGGATCAGCTTTATAAGAATGAAGAGATGTTCAACTTGATGAGCGCGCTCAATATCGAAGATGACATCAATAATCTTCGATATAATAAAGTCGTACTTGCCACCGATGCGGATGTCGATGGAATGCATATTCGCAATCTTCTCATTACTTTCTTTTTAACCTATTTTGAAGGGTTAGTCTTGAATGGCCACTTACACATATTAGAGACCCCTCTTTTCAAGGTTCGAAATAAAGAAAAAACAATGTATTGCTACAGTGAAGAAGAGCGCGATCACGCGATAAAAGAGTTAAAGAAGGGCGTTGAAGTCACTAGGTTTAAAGGATTAGGCGAGATTTCTCCTGATGAGTTTAAAAAATTCATCGGAAAAGAGATTCGTTTAAAACCGATAACCATCGGCCATCTTTCCGATATTAAAAATACCTTAGAGTTTTACATGGGTAAAAACACCCCTGAGAGAAAATCCTTTATCATGGGTAACTTGGTCTCAGAAGAGGAACAACTGAAAGATCTGGCGGAGCTCAAAAATGGATGATCTGAAATTTCAAATGAAGGATTACTTCCTTCAATATGCGTCCTACGTAATCCTTGATCGTGCGATTCCTAATGTTATTGATGGTTTAAAGCCCGTTCAGAGAAGAATTTTAGAAACCGTTTATCGCATGCATGATGAAAAGCTCCATAAAGTGGCAAACGTGGTCGGACAAACCATGCAGTTTCATCCTCACGGCGATGCGCCAATTTACGAAGCGCTTGTAAATTTATCTAACAAAGGATTTTTACTAGATCAGCAAGGAAATTTCGGTAACATTTTCACAGGGGATCCTTCAGCTGCCGCTCGTTATATTGAGACTCGGCTTTCTGAGCTAGCCCGAGAAACGATGTTCAATCCCGATTTGACCGAAACCGTTCCTTCCTATGATGGCAGAAATCAAGAACCTATCGTATTACCCGCAAAAATTCCGCTTCTTCTTATGCAAGGAGCAGATGGCATCGCGGTGGGTATGGCGACGCACATTTTGCCCCATAATTTTAAAGAACTTTTAGAAGCAGAAATTGCCATATTAGAAGGCGAAGAATTTACGATTATTCCTGATTTTCCTACGGGTGGATTTTTGGATGCCACTAACTACGAAAAGGGCAAAGGTAAAGTTAAGCTGCGCGCTAAAATAGAAATTACCGATCCTAAAACCCTTGTTATTCGTGAAATTTGTTACGGGACAACGACCGAAAGCTTAATTAAATCGATTGATGAAGCCGCTAAAAGAGGCAAAATCAAAATTGACTCGATTAATGATTACACGGCTTCCAAAGTAGAAATCGAGATTAAACTGCCACGCGGTCAATATGCGGAAGAAGTGATACAGGCGCTCTATCTATTCACTGAATGTGAAGTGGCCCTTTCTTCTCAAATTATTGTCATTAAAGATAATCGTCCTTGGGAAACCGATGTCCATGAAATTTTAAAGCTTCATGCTGAAAAGCTCGTTACCTATCACAAGCGTGAGCTTGAAATTGAAAGAGATCGAATTTTAGAGAAAATTTTCTACAAAACGCTAGAACAGATTTTCATTGAGAATCGTTTGTATAAGAAAATTGAGACGGTTAAAACGCTTGAAGGCATTCATGAAGCTATTGCTGATTCCTTAAAGCCTTTCCATAAACAATTGATTCGTGTTCCTACTGAAGACGATCGTGAAAAGCTACTGCAAATTCCGATTCGACGTATCTCACGTTTTGATATCGATAAAAACCAAGAAGAAATTGCAAAGCTTGAAGAAATGCTTGCGGAAGTGGAGCGTCATTTAAAAGCGGTAAAACGATACACCATCAACTATATCAAGAAATTGATCCAGAAGTATGGAAAAGAGTATCCACGCAAAACTCAAATTAAAGCGATTGAAGAAGTTGATAAGCGCGCGGTCGCCACTAAGCAAATTAAAGTAGGATTTGACCCACAAGGTGGCTTTATCGGGACCAAGGTCACAGGACCCGTTCAAATCGAGTGTACCAATTTTGATAAACTCCTTCTTATGTTTAAAGATGGAACGTATCAAGTGATTAACATCCCTGAAAAACAATATGTCAATGGGGATGGAAAGAAAATCATTTATGTTGGGGTTGCCGATAAAAAGACGGTCTTGAATGTCGTCTATAAGCAAACCGATACAAACCAATGTTATGCAAAACGCTTTATCATTGATAAATTCATTTTGGATAAGCCCTATACCTATCTCGATGAAAAAACTCAGCTAGAATACTTGACAACGGATGTGGATCCCGTTGTTGAACTTCAATTTGTTCCAAAGCAAAAGCAAAAAGTGAATAATATCGAGTTCCCATTGAAAGAGGTGCTGGTAAAAGGGGTTCAAGCGAAAGGGATTCGTATGGCGACTCAGCAGGTGAAGAAGGTGGTTCCTCTTGCCCCAAAACCCTGATCCTCGTACGACGGCAATACGCTACCTCTCAAGACGAGCCTGCCACTCTAAAGAACTTGAAGCTTATCTGAAAAGAAAAGGCTTCAGTTCCGAAATTCAGCCCCTCATCGAAGATTTCCTTCGCCTAGGCTATTTAAACGATGAAGAATGGCTCGTCCATTTTAAAAGAGCCGAAGAAAGAAAAGGCCGCTCTTCCCTGGCCTCTAACGCCAAACTCCGGCAAAAAGGCATCAAAGCGTCAGTAGCTCCTTCAAAAGATGCTCTGCAAATCGCAATCCAAAAGAAGACGAAAGGCAAAACGCTAACTCAAGAAGAAAAGAGGAAAGCGGTTGCTTCACTTATCCGCCGTGGCTTCCATTACGATGAAGTCTTGCAGGCCTTCAAGTTTAACGAAGACTAATATCAGTCTCTCGTGCGATTCGCGTCAAAAATCGGAAGTACTTTTACCACTGAGCACACTGAGACCACTGAGAAAACATGAGAGCGGTGAGTATCTAGCATAAATTCTCACTGCTCTCATGTTTTCTCAGTGGTCTCAGTGGTAAAAAATAAAGGTGGAAATCTAGTTTGGGTACTGGCGTGACTAGGAGTGAGCCCAATATTTGATTGTTCCGTCCGCGTAACCGACTAGCAGCTCAGCTCCATTGTAAGCAATAGAAGTAGGACAGACGCTACCTTTTAAAAACATGCAACCTCTTAAATCTCCTTCAAGAGACCAAAATTCAATTTGATGACGTTGCTCATAGCAAGAAAGAATGAATATCCCCTTTTCATGACAATGCCAAATACGAAACCAGTTTTTGTTAAAATTCGTTCTGAAATGGGAAAGAAGACGTAAGATGCCTTTTTCATTAATTCTCACTCGAACAATTGAACGATCGGTAAGTAGAAAATATAAATCATCCCCCACTTTTTGCATTTGAAGGTTATGCATTCCCACTAATTTAGGGACTGAGATTTCAGAAATTATCTCCAAATCCTTATCTAAACTGACAAGGATTTCTAAATTTGAGTGATATTTTAATGTGATTAGGAAGTTGTTGTGTTGGAAAAAATTCTCTAAAAAATGGGAATTTGTTTTTACTACGCTTTGGTTTGGAAATCGTAAGAAACTAAATTGTTTTCCATGGTCATGTTGATTAGAGATCAAAAGATTATTGTTTTCTAAAAGGGTAAGTTGAGTGATTCTTAGTTGTGGAAGCCAGTCAGCATCTTGCGCCGACTTGCTAAAATCAGATTTTATAAAAATCTGGTTTCCATTATCTGAATACGCAATATTCCCCTCTGAATTAGGTTCTGAAAATAAATAGTCTCTTTTTGTGGAAATTTTTCGCAAAACAAATGTGGTGAGATTTAAATGATAGGCTATTTTTTTACTTAAAACAAACAGGCAATTTTTAACAATTCTTGCATCCTTATTTAAATCCAAACGAACGGGTAGAGGCACCCTTCTTGACCATTCAGATCCGGTTATAATGATAAATGTGCTTGTAACGACAATCCATCGCTGTTGATCAGGAAGGGTAGCTTCTATTTGTTCGGGAACGGCTAGAAATTGCCTAGAAATAGTAGTTAAAAAGGGATGCAGATTGAATTTACGGAAAAATCGACAACTGAGCCTAAGATTTATTGTTTGAGCATTAAGATAAGCAAAAATAAGGCCTATTACATCATTTGGAAGAGGGGCAAAACATGCAGGTCGATCAATTACAATATTAGTTATAGGTAAAAGCATAAAATTTACGAAATCTTAATTGAAATTAACATTTGAAGTAAATCGTAATAATACACCTATAATAGGGTATGGTTACTATAACCATTGGAGGCTTTCAATGAAAAACATGAAAAAATCTTCAGCTAAAAAATCAAAAAAATCAGCTAGAAGATAGATTCTTGTATCCATTTGCAAGATCAACTTGCAGATGGATTTTTTTTTAATTTAAAGAGGAAAGAAAAATGAAAAAGAATAAGCCCACCAAAAAGAAAAATGGTAAAGCAAAGTGGACTATGCCTCGAGATCTAATGGAACTTTAATTAAAACAACTCTTCAAAAATGACCAAAACCAAGTAAACGGTCTAAATAAGAAAAACGTCGATTTTTTCTTAGGAATCTCTTTTTTTAATTCGGGTTGCGTGCTTTTTTTCGTCTCTTGAGGAGAAACAATCTCTTCTTCCTGAATTTCCGGTTTTGATTCTGGAGGAGCCCATTTTTTAACAGTACCATCCACAAATGATACGACAGCTTCTGTGCCGTTATAATGAATTGCGAGTGTGTCTGATTGAGTTTTTATAACCCTTTCAATTTTGCCTTCTAAAGACCAAAATTCAACTCGATTTTTTGCCGCGATAGCAATCCGATTCTCATGAAATGAAATATCGTGGAGGGGCGAGGATTTTACTCTAAAAAGGTGCTTCTGAACGACTTTGTCTGCATTTATTTCGTAAGCTACGATTTTGCCATTGGTCATAACCAAATAGTATAAATCATTAATGAAATGGATCGTTTTAACATTGTTTATCTCATCAGGTAAAAGCTCATTGCCAATCAAGCGTAAAGTTTTTGAATCATAAACAAAAATATTGGGATTTGATTCGAACTCACCGTGTCCAATC
>JAGVJG010000149.1 GCA_020051235.1 Parachlamydiales bacterium
CTTTTTAAATAAAATCAAAATTCCCCTTCAATTTAATGAAAACTTATTTGTTCACCTAAATGGTTACACCGATTTTATTGCACGCGACAGAGAAATCGCTTTGAAAGTTTTGCTAATTCTAGGAATACCCCTTGATGATTTTATCCTCCCGAAACCGACTTTATAACCTTGCCTTGAAACGGCGATAATTGTTCAGCCGCTAAATATAAAGAAGGTCCTTCCATAATTAAACTATATTGATTTTATGAATAATTAGTTTTAATATATTCGGAATGAAAACGAGAATGAAAGGGATTTTTGAAGAGCCTCAAGGTCTTACCTATCACCCTGCATTTATATCTGAAGATGAGGAAAAGGAGCTTATTCGCTTCTTTGACTCCCTTTCTTATGAAAACGTTATCATTCATGGCCAAGCCGCAAAAAGAACCGTTAAGCACTTTGGTTATCAATACGACTACAATAAAGTGTCTGTTGAGCCGGGAGAGCCTTTCCCAAATGAATTAATTGGGTTAAAAGATCGCTGCGCAGACCTGGCAAAGATTCCGAGCTCCCAAATAGCCCAATGCATCATCTCGAACTATCCCACTAAATCAACCATTGGTTGGGATACCGATAAATTTATGTTCGGCCCCCAAATTATGGGTGTCTCTTTCAACTCCCCTTGCCGAATGCAATTTCAAAGAACTGTTATGCATGAACGCCATGTATATGAACTCGTGCTCGCCCCTCGCTCTGCTTACATAATGAGTGGCGAGTCTAGATATAAATGGCAGCATGCCATTCCCGCTACCCCAGGGCAGAGATATTCCATAACATTTAGGACATTAAAATAACTATGCAAGCCCCAAGAGACATTTTTCATCTTGCTTCCATTACAATAGAGCAAGTTCATAGAGTAGCTACATGCGTATACATTGCTCAGACAAACCATTCCCACATTAGAAAAATTACACTTATATTTTCTAAAAGCTTTAGAACTATAAAAGTTGAATCGAATGAACTTTTTCAATTTCAATTATTTTTGAAAGAAAATAAATTCTCACAATTACCTAACAGAAAAGATAAAAACTGTTACGAGTGCATTTTGACAGGAAAAAATGCGGAGAGATTATGCAACATTCTATACAACAGCATCCTAATCGAAGAAAAAGCGCCTATTATCTCCGAATATTAAACTTGTTCCTCAAGTGTTATATAAGAAATTAACGCGACAAAAACCATCGTAAAAATGGTTATCAAGGCCATCGATCCATATATGTCTCTATTGGTAGCAATTGTAAACGGACTGATTAGTTGAACTAACGCTTGAATGCCGTAAAGGGCAATCGCTTCTCTCCAAAACTTTTTTGGGGCGGCGTAATAACTTTCATTTGTGAAAATGTAGAACGCGAAGAGCTGAAATATTGTGTAAACACATAAAAACCAACCAAAGTAGTTTTGAAGAGGCACTCCATAATAAGCTCCCCCTCTTGGCCATACCCATAAAGATGCAACCGTAGAAGAAAGAGGATCCATACAAAGATCCCACATCACCATGATGAAAGTGGCAACAAAGGGAACTATAAAAGTTCGATTTTTGAATTTCAGCAATATCTGAGACAACGTCCAAGACAAATAGGCCATGCTAAAGTAAGCAAACATAATAATAAGCGGCACTTGAAATATGCGAGGCCCCATCAATTTATCATAATAATAATGCCCAAAGGGGAAGCCCGTCTGAATACTCAAAGCTTCAAAGAATAGACTGACGATAAAAGTAATTCCAAAAAACACCCCCATGTTCTTCCAACCATAGCGCTCAAGGCCATGCAGCCAAGAAGCGATAAAAAGAGTAATAACAGTCAATACGGGCATGATGGCATTTACTAAGGGCCCCCAATCGAAGCTGGCAATAATAATAACAATTAAAAACAATAAGATGAGGTAATGTCTAAATCTATCCATAAAGCCTTCTTAAACCAAATTAATTGATTTGTAAATGTGATTCTGCGACTTTTAGACTATGGATTTATCTAAGTGGTTAATGCTTGCAGGGATTGTATTATTGATTTTAGGATTCCTTATCTATCTAGGCCTACCCTTATTCAAAATGCCGGGAGATATCGCAGTTGAAGGCGAAAAAACGAGTTTTTACTTCCCCATTGTAACATCGATCATATTAAGCATTGCGCTCACTCTGATCCTCAATCTAATCTTTTGGATCAATCGGCGTTAAAATTTCGCTTAAGAAAAGCTCGATTTGCTTCATCGCTCTTTTTGCAGACACTTCATCATAGGCAATGCCGGGGCCACTTGCACCTGGTGTTGCAAACGCATGATAGGCTTTCCCGAAAAGATGGGTTTGAAAATCGACTTTTTGCTCACTCAGTCTCTTTTCAAATTCATAGAGTTCTTTTAATGGAGCAACGGGATCGTTATATCCATGCAAAAGAAGTATTTTTGATTGAATTTTCGAAGGATAATTAGGTTCTTCAAAATGGCCGTAGACACTGATTGCCCCTTTTAAAGGTACGCCACTTCTGGCTAGATCTAAAGCAGCAACGCCCCCAAAACCAAAACCTAATACAACTATGTTAGTGTTAGATAATTCAAGAGCCTTTTTATAACCCGCCAACAACCTTCTTTGAAGAAACTTTCGATCATCAAGGAATGGCTTTTTTAATTTGGCATTTTCTTGTGGATTTTGTCCTAACACCCCTTTGCCATATAGATCTAAAGCAAAAGCACGATAACCTAAGCCTGCAATCCACTCCGCTTTCTGATCGATAAAAGAATCTCTTCCCCGCCAAGCATGACATAAAATAACGAGAGGGGGTTTTTCTGTTGTTTGCGAGACATACAATCCCTCTAAGAGGGTGTTTTCGTCTGAATAAGTTATAAGTTCTTTTTCAATCATATCTTTAAGAAATCCTAACAAGGTCTTAAACAAACATCGACAGACCTCATTTATTATATATATATGTGGGTAGATGACTACTGGAAAAATAAAACAAGACCCTTTTATACCGATCAACATCCTGTTCGAGATCAGTTAATAGAATCATACGATCGTTATTACCCAAATAATCGAGTTTTGGAAATTGTATTTAATATTGAGCCATTTGAGGATATAGACGACTCTAGTTTTCATGTGAATCACAGACCTCGCCCCCCACTAACTCAGCTGCCCGTCTACATTTTACCTTATGATCCCCTTAGAAGCCCTGAATTAATTCATCCTTATTTCCATTGCACCTTTATCGATATCTCAAATCTCTCCAACAAGACATTGATCCAAGCCTTTCGTTGTGTGGATTCCGCCTTCGTTACAGAAATCGACGGAAATTGTGGAACCGTTGCTGAAATCCAAACTTTATTTATGGGCGATTTGCACGGAATCGTGCGAATAAAGCAATTAAACACCCTCGCTCTTAAATTATTGCACGGGAAAAATGCTGTCTGTTTCGTCGAAGGAAGCTTTCATACACTCGAAGAAGTAAAACAAGCTCAGCTAAGTGAATCCCACATGCCTGAAGTTTCTTATCAAGGCTGGGACGTTATCCACTCGGCAAATGTCTTAAAATTTGAAGAGGAATTCCTATTTGAACTTGGCAAGCTGACTCAAAGAATGAACTATTTAATTAGAAGGGATAAACACTACCCCTTTAAAAGTGAAAACAAGTCAAACGAAAGCTACGAAGCGATCCAACAAGATCTTTGCAAATTGATCGATACCATTGATAAAAGAATGATAAATCACATTGACGGTCTTTTACGTGAAGAAAGAAAAAGAGCGAGAGATTTGTTAAAATATCCAAAGCCCCATCCTTCCGAACTCTTTCAATCGTTAGTAAACTTAAAGTTTATCATTAATACGATGGCGGATCACAAAGATTGGTCCTCAACAGATCCCCGAACATTAGGTATTCCCTTACTCACTCAACCCATCATTAATGAAGGCAGAAAAGTGGCTATTTTTGCAGGAGCCAGCCATCTGATCTTTTGCGGAAAGATGAGTGAGATTATTTCCGAATGGGTCAAGAAAACAAACCTTCGTTATTTATCTATTTCACCTAACGGAATCATTATTCATCATTTGGAAAAGGGCAATAAACTTTTAAATAGCATGAAACCTAAAAGTTATAATTCTACTAAACTTGATTTTAATATTAATTTATTAAAAGGCCTGAGCTATGAACATTTAGACATTATTGTTAATCAAAAATTGTTGCAGCTTGCCTCTTATCTTAGAATTAGAAAATAAACTTGACATTCCTTAAATAACTTCTATCTTAGAGTCTTACTTTGTGTGTGGGATATAAGATATGAAACTTTTTAAACGGCGCGTTCGGCTCATGCTGATATGGGCCGCAATTGTACTCTTACTCATTCTCCTCATGCAACCTTTGGAAATCTGGCATTTTCAAGATTATATTGCGGTCCTATTTCCAAAAGGACTGATTGGGGTTGAAGAGCGCAATCTGCTTTTGATTATCCAAGCGATCATGTTGATCATTGTTATCCCCGTCTACATCCTTACCTTTATTTTTTCTTGGAAATACCGAGCCACCAATCACAAGGCGGAATACGACCCTCATTTAATCGACAATAAATTTGCTGAAATCGTTTGGTGGGGATTGCCTTTAGTATTGACGGTGGTCGTAAGCGTTTTAACGTGGGTAAAGACGCACGAACTCGACCCTTTTAAACCCATTCCAAGCGAAAATAAAACAAAAAACATTCAAGTGGTCGCCCTTCAATGGAAATGGCTCTTCATTTATCCCGAGGAACAAATCGCCAGTTTAAATTTCCTTCAAATTCCAAAAGACACCCCCATCCATTTTGAAATTACGGCCGATGCTCCCATGAATTCGTTTTGGATACCTCGATTAGGCGGTCAAATTTACGCGATGCCCAAAATGAGAACCGAACTTAACTTGATTGCAAACGATGTGGGAGACTTTAGAGGCTCTTCTGCCAATATTAGCGGTGAAGGCTTTGCAGGCATGCATTTTATTACCCGATCTTCAACGGATGAGGATTATAAAAAATGGGTAGAAAGCGCTAAACAAACTTCGCAATCTCTCGATTTTGCCTCCTATAATAAGTTGGCAGAACCGAGCCAGAACAATCCTCCAGAAATTTTTCAGTTGAAGGAAGCTGATCTATTTAATCAAATCATTAATAAATACATGCACCCCCCAAAGAAATAGTTATGTTTGGACGATTGACTCTTGAAGCCTTCGAACACGAGGCCAGCCAAAACTTTGCCGTTATTAATATGGTTTTGCTCGGAATCGCAATCGTTGGTCTTATCACGTACTTAAAAAAGTGGCGCTGGTTGTGGAACGAATGGATCACAACTGTCGACCCCAAAAAAATCGGGATCATGTACATGATGGTCGTTTTGATCATGTTTTTGAAAGGTTTTACCGACGCGATCATGATGCGTTTGCAACAAGCCCTTTCGGTCGGCGAAGCCCATGGATTTTTATCGGCAGGTCACTTCCAAGAAATCTTTTCGGCTCACGGAACGACTATGATTTTCTTCGTGGCAATGGGAGCGGTGTTTGGTTTATTAAATCTCGTTGTTCCCTTACAAATCGGTGCTCGTGACGTTGCTTACCCTTTCTTAAATGCACTCAGTTTTTGGTTATTTGCAGCGGGAGCAATGTTAACGCTTGTCTCTCTTGCCATCGGTCGATTCTCAGGTGCAGGTTGGCTCGCATATCCCCCTTTATCCGGTATTGAATATAGCCCTAATGAAGGAGTCGATTACTGGATCTGGATGCTGCAGATTTCAGGGATAGGGAGTACACTTTCCGGGATTAACTTTTTGGTGACGATTTTAAAAATGCGCTGCCCGGGCATGACACTAATGAAGATGCCCATCTTCGTTTGGAGCGCATTATGCTCAATGGTGCTCGTACTTTTTGCTTTTCCTATTTTAACGGCCACTCTAGCCCTTCTTACACTCGACCGTTATATGGGCACCCATTTCTTTACTGCAATGGGGGATGGCAACCCGATGATGTATGTAAACTTGATTTGGGCTTGGGGTCATCCTGAAGTTTATATCTTGATACTTCCCGCTTTTGGTGTTTTTTCAGAAGTTGTGCCCACCTTTTCAGAGAAACGATTATTCGGATACACATCGATGGTGTGGGCATTAATTATCATTACCTTTTTATCGTTCATTGTCTGGCTTCACCACTTCTTCACGATGGGAGCAAGCCCTAATGTCAATGCGATTTTCGGCATTGCCACCATGTTGATTGCGATTCCAACAGGGGTAAAAATATTCAACTGGCTATTTACAAAGTATAAAGGACGCGTTCACTTTACCACCCCGATGCTTTGGTTTTTTGCGTTTGTTTTGAACTTTACTGTTGGAGGAATGACTGGCGTTTTACTTTCATCACCTCCTGTCGATTTCCAAGTTCATAATAGTCTCTTTCTAATTGCCCACTTTCACGGAATGGTCATTGGAGGAGTCCTATTTGGATTCTTCGCAGGATTCACATACTGGTTTCCAAAGTTTACCGGCTTTTTCTTAAATGAACGTTTAAATCGATATGCCTTCTGGTGCTGGTTTGTAGGCTTTTTACTTGCCTTCATGCCGCTTTATATGCTTGGCTTTATGGGAGCGACAAGAAGACTTGATCACTACGAAGCGTCGACGGGCTGGCATCCTCTCTTTCTATTAGTTGCCATTGGAGCCGGAATAATCCTCCTAGGCGTGCTTGTTCAAGTATATGACTTTTTTAAAAGTATTTACGATAGAAAGAAAAATCTCGATGTTACGGGAGATCCTTGGAATGGAAGAACTTTAGAATGGTCCGTTCCCTCTCCTCCTCCCTTCTACAATTTTGCAGTCACTCCCGTGGTGGATCAACGCGATCCCTTGTGGGCGATTAAACAAGCACAACGACCTCCTGAAGTTCCGGAATATGAAGACATTCATATGCCACCCAACACGGCCATGGGAGCCGTTATTGGCGGACTCAGTTTAATCTTCGGTTTCGCCATGACTTGGTATATCTGGTGGCTTGCCATCGTCAGTTTGATTGGAATCATTAGCTGCGTGATTTATCGCCTTTCGACAAAAGATGTACATATTCTTATTACCGCAGAAGAAATTAAGAAAATTGAAGCTAGTTTAAGGAGTCGATCTGTCTAATGACTATTCACCATTACGTTGAACCGAATCCAGATACAAGCGTACCCGATCCGCATCAGGACAATTACTCAAAAACCATTTTAGGTTTTTGGATTTACTTGATGACCGACTGCATCTTGTTTGCAACCCTCTTTGCCACTTACGCAGTCCTACATAATGGAACATTTGGCGGCCCGTCATCCAAAGAGTTATTCCAGCTTGATACGGCCTTTATCGAAACCATGATTCTTTTAGTAAGCAGCGTTACATGCGGCTTTGCAGTGATTTCAGCGGTAAAAGGAAACAAAACACGAATCTTAGCTTGGCTCGCCATCACTTTTATTTTAGGTGCTTCGTTCGTCGCTATCGAGCTGCACGAGTTTTACACGCTTGTTGCAGAAGGAAATAGCTGGCAAAAAAGCGCCTTTTTATCCTCCTTCTTTACTTTGGTAGGCACACACGGCCTTCACGTATCGATGGGTTTATTGTGGATCATTGTGATGGCAGCACAAGTCTTTTATCAAGGCATCACTATCGATACCTTCCGTCGTTTAGTTTGCTTTAGCCTCTTTTGGCACTTTCTTGATCTCGTTTGGATCTTTATCTTTACCTTCGTCTACTTACTGGGAGTGATTTAATGGAACACGAACTCAGCCTCAAAGAAATCAAAAAAGAGTGGCATGGCAGCTATAAATCTTATGCCATTGGATTTATCGCTTCCCTTTTACTAACCGGCGCCTCTTTTTATTTGGCGACATCGGGCCATTTAGTCGGCTCAACCCTCGTATATGCTTTAGTGGGTCTTGCTCTTTTTCAAGCGATCATCCAACTCCTTTTCTTTTTACACGTGGGACAAGAACCCAAACCTCAGTGGGAAACGCTCGTTTTCTTATTTATGGTGCTAGTGCTATTTATTATTGTAATTGGATCGCTTTGGATCATGAAAGACCTTGACGATCGTGTAATGTCAAATATGGAAATGACCCATGATTAATTATTATCTCATCACAAAGCCGGGTATTATTTTAGGAAATTTAATCACCGTTGCTGCAGGATTTCTCCTCGCCTCAAAAGGACAGCTTCATCCCGCTTTATTTCTTTATACCATGCTGGGAATGACCTTTATCATGGCCTCTGCTTGTGTATTGAATAATTACATCGATCGGCCGCTAGATCAAAAGATGGAGCGCACGAAAAATCGTCCGCTCGCTCAAGGCCTTATTACAGGATATAATGCTCTCATTTTTGCGGGCCTACTTGGCATTCTGGGAAATATTACGCTCTTTTATTTTACAAACCTAACTGCTCTTTTAGTCGCAGACTTTGGGCTCTTTGTATATGTCGTTCTATATAGCTTGTGGAAAAGTAAAACGATTTACGGAACCGCTATCGGTAGCATTGCAGGAGCCGTTCCTCCCGTGGTAGGCTACACTGCCGTCAGTAATCAAATCGATTTAGGCGCGATCATTCTTTTTGCAATGTTAGTGCTTTGGCAAATGCCTCACTTTTTTGCGATTGCCCTCTATCGCTTTAAAGACTATATGAAAGCAGAAATCCCTGTACTTCCCATCAAGAAAGGGATATTTCGAACAAAGGTGCATATGATTCTTTATATTATCGCCTTTATGATGACGGCTTCTTTACTCACCTTTTTTAATTATATGGGAGATACCTATCTCATCATTACTCTTGCATTAAGCACGTTATGGCTTGCCCTCTCGGCAATAGGCTTTAAAACGGCTAATGATACCATCTGGGGCCGAGATATGTTTCGTCTCTCCTTGATTCTTATCACCTTAATTTGTCTAACCATTCCTTTTGATGTAATTAATTAAAAATTTGCTACCTTTATTAAAAAAGGAGGCAAACTATGGCTTTAATTAAAAATATAAAAGTCGCCATTTTAGCTACTGACGGTTTTGAACAATCAGAATTACAAGATCCAAAAAAAGCTCTCGATGAGGCCGGTGCAAAAACAACGGTCATTTCCCTTCAAAAAGGAAAAATAAAAGGCTGGAAAGGCAAAAATTGGGGTGAAGATGTTAACGTTGATAAAACGCTTAGCGAAGTTAGACCGGATGAATTTGATGCGCTTTTATTACCCGGCGGCGTAATGAATCCCGACACTTTAAGAACAAAAGCCGAAGCCATCGAATTTATTAAACACTTTGTGAAAACCCATAAACCGATCGCAGCAATTTGCCACGGCCCATGGACCCTCATCAATGCCGAAGGTGTAAAAGGAAAAACCCTCACCTCCTATCCTTCTATTAAAATTGATTTAACCAATGCCGGCGCTAATTGGGTCGATAAAGAAGTTTGCATCGATAATAACATTGTGACTAGCCGAAATCCCGGCGATATTCCAGCTTTCAATAAAGCCTTTATCGAGCTATTAGCTCATAGCCATGTAGCACTTTAATTCGTTGAATCGGTAATCTCATTCTTTTTTTTAGGAGAAAGGATGAGATTATTTTTATCTTTATTACTTTTGACTGTTAGCTTGATGGCGGGCGAGGTCAAGTATGTGACTCTTAGCAACGGTTACAAAGTTTGGACCGAAACTCATGGTTCAGGCCCCATTAAAATGCTTCTTTTGCATGGCGGTCCTGGATTTACCCACGAATATTTCGAAGGCTTTTTAGATCATTTCCCCGCTAATCAATATCAAATCATTTTCTACGACCAACTAGGCTCGTACCATTCAGATCGACCGACAGACACCTCTCTTTGGACGGTTGAACGATTTACCGATGAAGTGGAAGAAGTAAGAAAAGCGCTTGGTCTTGATAATTACATTCTCCTAGGTCAATCTTGGGGCGGATTACTGGCCATTGAATATGCGCTAAAATATCCGCAGCATTTGAAAAAAGTGATCTTTTCAAATATCACCGGCAGCGTGGCCTCCTACATCGAATATTTAAATGAATTGCGAAGAGAGCTTCCGGAAGAGATCCAGGATAAACTTGCCTATTTCGAAGATCGTCAAGAATTTCATCACCCTGAATATGAAAAAACGATGTTTGAAGAACTTTATAACAAACATTTATGCCGAGTCGTTCCGTGGCCGGAACCTTTATTAAGAGCGTTCAGTCATTTCAATACGAGCGTTTATGAAACGATTCAAGGCCCTAATGAATTTGTCGTCACCGGTAATTTCAAAGATTGGAATCGCTGGGATGATCTTCATAAAATTAAAGTGCCGACGCTTGTTATATCAGGAAAATACGATACCATGGGTCCGGGACACGTGACTCGCATGGCAAGTCTCATTCCCAATTCCACATTGAAAATCTGCGAGAATGGCAGCCATTGCACCATGTGGGATGATCCGGACAACTACTTTCCTGCCATTAAAGCCTTTATAAATAAGTAGTTAGCCTCCATTTTTCATAATCTCTTCCATTAAGCTATGATTCGCTTAATGGAGAGAGACCCTTATCGCATAAAAAAGTGGAGTGACGGTTACTTCGGCGTAAACGATAAAGGCCACGTCGTTGTAAAACCGGACGGTAAAACTAGCGGCGATCTTTATGAGCTGGTTAAAACGCTCGTGACTCAAGGCATTGAACCTCCAATTCTCATTCGTTTTAACGGCATCATCAAATCTCGCATAAAACTTATCCACGACGCTTTTGATACGGCTATTAAAGAGGCGAAATATAGCAAGACTCACCTAATGGCTTTTCCTATAAAAGTAAACCCTCAACGACACGTTGTTGAAGCAGTAGTCGAAGCCGGCCAATCATATGAAACGGGCCTTGAAGTAGGAAGCAAACCGGAACTCATCGCGGTATTAACGCTTGAAAACCATTTAAACTCGATCCTCCTCCTAAACGGCTACAAAGACGCGGAATATATTACCCTCGCTCTTATGGCTCAAAAACTAGGCAAACGCGCGCTTATCATCATCGAACAATTTAGCGAACTTGAACTCGTCTTAGATATCGCCGACAAACTCAAAGTGGAAGCGGAAATCGGCTTTCGCATGAAACTTTCCAGTAAAGGAACCGGCCGCTGGCAATCATCCGGCGGGGAACATGCCAAGTTTGGCTTATTCACTTACGAGATAGTGGAAGGGCTAAAGATACTTGAGAAAAGAAAAAAGAAAGACTGGTTAAAACTCCTTCATTTTCATATCGGAAGTCAACTCACCACCATCGAATCGATTAAAAGCGCCCTCAATGAAGCCTCTAGAATGTATGTGGAGCTTGCCAAACAAGCCCCCTCTCTTACTTATTTTGATGTGGGAGGAGGCCTTGCGGTTGATTACGACGGTTCGAAAAGCAAAACCGAATCGTCAATGAACTACTCTCTTCTTGAATACGCCAGAAACGTTGTAGACATCGTTCAAGAAACCTGCAAATACGCCAAAGTAAAAGAGCCTACTTTAATCACCGAGTCAGGCCGTGCAATCGTAGCACACCACTCCGTGCTAATAATTGAAGTGATTGATTCAACCACCTCTCTTCCTTCAAACAAGATCACAGGTGATCACCCTTATATTCTTGCCCTAAATGACATGATAAAGGGAGTGGATATAGAAAATGCCCGAGAAATCTATCATGACGCACTTGAAATCAAAAACGATGTCGTCAATGAATTTGTCGAAGGAACGCTAAACATTGAAGAACGAGGCTCCATTGAAAAACTCTACCGAGAATTAATGGTAAAAATTCATCCCCTCTTTGTTCAAATGAATGAGGTGTCGGATGAGCTGGAAAGCCTAAACAACTTTCTGCTAGAAACCTACTTTTGTAACTTCTCCCTCTTCCAATCGCTCCCTGACAGCTGGGCGATTGATCAACTCTTTCCCGTTATGCCCATTCATCATCTCGATAAAGAAGCCGATCATCGGGCCATTCTTGCCGACTTAAGCTGTGATAGCGACGGCAAAATCAATAAGTTCATCGATAAAAAAGATTACATCCTTTTACAACCCTACAAAAATGAACCCTACTATTTAGGCATATTCCTAGTGGGCGCTTACCAAGAAATTCTCGGAGGCCTTCACAACTTATTTGGCGATACAAACGTCGTTTACGCTGACCTTGAAAAGGGAGAATGGAAATTATCTAAACTTGTTGAAGGCGATACGATTGAAGAAGTGCTGCACTATGTGCAATACAATACGGAAAAGCTAATGGAGCAGCTACAAACTCTGATTGAGAAATCTATAAAAGCCTCTCGTCTAACTCCCGAAGAATCGGTCGCGGTTAAAAAGCAGTTTAAACAAGCGTTAGAAAGCTATACTTATTTGGTGATATGAATATAGGACAAGGACACGGTAAAAAAGGAGAATTTTTGGGGACAGGAACCTCGCTTGAAAAAGCGAAGGTCGTGATCGTGCCCGTTCCTTTTGATAAAACGTCCACCTATCAAAAAGGAAGCGACAAAGGCCCTTCCGCCCTTATTGAAGCCTCACGTAATTTAGAGCTCTACGATATCGATACCGATTCGGAACCTTATAAAAAGGGGATCTATACTTCTGCCCCTATTGAAGCCAAATCATCCAAACAAATGATCGAAAAGACTTATGAAAAAGTCCTACACTATCTTGAGCATAAGAAATTTGTAGTCACTCTCGGCGGAGAACATACGATTTCCTATGGAGCCATCAAGGCCCACGCCGAATTCTACGGTCCTCTAACTGTTTTACAATTTGATGCGCATGCTGATCTTTTTCCACTATACGAAAATAATCGATGGAGCCATGCAAGCGTCATGGCTCGTGTTCTTGAATTGCCTAAAGTTTCTAATATCGTCTCTCTCGGCATCCGTAGCCTTAGTGCGGAAGAGCTTCCCAACTTAAAGAAAACACACCACAAGCTCTCCAAACTAAAAGATCCGATCTATATTACGTTTGATCTCGATGCGTTTGATTCATCGCTAATGCCTTCTACCGGAACCCCTGAACCGGGTGGCTTTTTTTGGAATGAGGCAATTGAAACGCTTAAATTCGTCTTCTCTCATTATAATGTCGTGGGTTTTGACATCGTGGAACTTCTCCCTAATAAACAAAATCATGCCCCTGACTACTTGGCCGCGAAACTCCTCTACAAAATGCTCGCCTTTAAATTCTTTAACAGAGGTTCTAAATGAAAATGCGCGCCTTTATGAAAAAGAACTTCCAGCACTTTAATGCAGCGACCACTGTAGATGCAGCGCAAGGCTGGGTCGATCACTTAAAGAATAAAGGCAAAATGATGGTGACCCTTGCAGGCGCCATGAGTACGGGTGAACTAGGTATTTCCCTCGCTGAAATGATCCGCAAGAATAAAGTCCACGCTATCTCTTGCACCGGCGCAAACCTCGAAGAAGATGTTTTTAATCTCGTCGCTCACTCGCATTATAAACGCCTCCCCCAATATCGCTACCTTACGAAACAAGACGAGCTAAGTTTAATGAAAAAAGGGCTCAACCGTGTTACCGACACTTGCATCCCTGAAGAAAGAGCCTTTCGTCATATCGAGAGACACATCTACCGACTTTGGAAAAAAGCAGACGATGCCAACAAAAGCTTCTTCCCCTACGAATATATGTATCAACTGCTGGATCTACCAGAAATTAAAAAGTCCTTCGAAATCGACCCTAAGAACTCTTGGCTGATCGCCGCTAAAGAAAAAAATCTTCCCATAGTTACCCCAGGCTGGGAAGATTCAACCCTTGGAAACATCTTTGTCGCTCACATTATCCGTAAAGAACTCTCGCACTACACCACAATCAAACTCGGCCTCCAACAAATGGCCTACCTTATCGACTGGTACAAAAAAACCGCCCCCACTCACCCCATGGGCTTCTTCCAAATCGGCGGTGGAATTGCCGGCGACTTCCCCATTTGCGTAGTGCCCCTCATCCGTCAAGACCTTAAAGAAAAGGTCCCCTACTGGTCCTATTTCTGCCAAATCTCCGACAGCATAACTTCATTCGGCTCTTACTCAGGCGCCGTCCCCAACGAAAAAATCACCTGGGGCAAACTCACCCCCCAAAGTCACTCTTACATCATTGAATCTGACACAACTATCGTCGCGCCGCTTATCTTCAACTATGTCTTAGATAATTAAAATTAATTGATTTTAAGAACTTCTTGAAATTATAATATTTGACTTAAAAATCAAATAATCAATTTATGACATTAATAAATACAACTCCCCCTCCTCCTTGCCTAGTATCGCTCCTTCCTCCAGTTCCACTTTTTGAGGACCCCCTTGCTGTTTAAGGTCACCTGGAAGAGGCTTCTGTTGTACTTAGAGAATGAATAGATGTAATAATGGCTTGTTTCTCTTATGTTAAGCTTGAATTAATAA
>JAGVJG010000045.1 GCA_020051235.1 Parachlamydiales bacterium
AAGGTAATGCGCATTTTGTGTAGCAACAAGTTTTATGCCGTATTCTTTTGATAACTCGATTAATCGACTATTAACAAGGTTCTGTTTCTGAATGTAGTCTTGATAAAGTTGAATCAGCCAGCTTTCTTGATGCAATCCATGGGAGCGCAAATCCTCTTCACTCATCGGATGACGTTGCAATTCAAAGTAGTAATCGTCTTTAAACAAGTCGCGATAAAAGAGGACGGTGTTGCGAATGTCTTCTTCTTTACCTTGAATAATGGTTCTTGAGAGATGTGAGTTCGAGCATCCTGATAAACAAATCAAACCTTCTGAATGTTTTTGAAGTAATTCAAGATCGATACGAGGATGATAATAAAAACCTTCAAGAAACCCGATGGAAGATAATTGACAAAGGTTTTGATAGCCGGCTTTATTTTTTGCGATTAACGTTAAATGATAAGGTGAGCGTGAATTATATTCTCGTTTTCGATCGAGTCGGCTTTCAGGCCCTACATAGAGTTCACAGCCTATTAACGGCTTAACCTTAACTTCTTTACATGCTTTATAAAATTCGACAGCGCCATATAATGCGCCGTGATCGGTAAGAGCGATGGCTGCACATTGTTCTTGTGCCGCCTTCTGCGCTAGTTTCTGAACAGGAATGGCCCCGTCAAGAATAGAATATTGCGAATGATTATGAAGAGATGCCCACATTGGGGTTAAGCATACTCGACCGCTTTCTTGTTCTCAATCGACTTTTTAGAAATCGACCAAAGAGGAATTAGAAGAAGAACAGATAGCGATGCGCAGACAGCCATGAACCAGAAAAATCCATCCCATCCCCAACGTTGTGTTACATATCCAACCGGATAGCCGGAAACCGCTGCGCCAAGATAAGCGAAGGTTCCGATAAAACCGGTAGCGGTTGCGGCTGCATTTTTTGGACACAGTTCAGCCGCTTGAACACCGATTAACATTTGAGGACCGAAGACCATGAATCCAATAACAAAGATGGCAATTGAATCGTAAAGAGGAACTCTTGTTTCAACATACCAATAACCCATTATTGCAGCAAAAAGTCCTACGGCAAAAAGGGCGTTAACCGGTCCTCTCATAGTTTTAAACAGTCGATCAGAAGACCAGCCCGCAACGAGGGCTCCAAACATTCCGCCAATTTCAAATAAAGAAACGGTTCCATTTGCCACAATCGAAGAATAATCTTTCGTTTCTTTAAGGTAGTACGCAGTCCAGTCGTTTACTCCTTGGCGAACAACGTAAACAAAGAAGTAGGCGCAAGCCAAAATCCAAATGTATTTGTTGTTAATGATGAAATCGCAAAGGATTCTTTTCGGAGACATGCGCTCATCCGAACCTTCAGAAACATCAGAATAGTCATTTCGAAATTTTTCAACGGGAGGAAGACCCAATGATTGGGGGGTATCGCGCAAACGATTAACCAAGAATACACCGCCGAAGATACAAATGATCCCGGGAATATACATGGCCCAGCGCCAGTCGAAGTAGAAAATTAAAAAGCCGGCCATCCATGGAATCATAAAAGCCCCGACGTTATGGGACAGATTCCAGGTAGACCACCACGAGCCTCGTTCCGATTTAGAATACCACTGAGTTAGATAGCGTGCGCACGGTGGCCATCCAATCCCTTGGAAGAATCCGTTCATCCCCCAAAACAGGGCAAATAAGAAAATCGAAGAGGAAAATCCAAATAAAATGTTTACAAACCCTGTCATAAAAAGACCGAGCGCCATGAAATAGCGAGGGTTGGTTTGATCAGCGATAACACCGCTTGCAAATTTTGATATACCGTAGGAAATAGCGAAAATGGAGCCTAGGATCCCTAGGTCGGACTTATCGAAACCGAGGTCGGTTGCAATCGCGGGCATTGCAAATGTAAAACTTTTTCTTGTTACGTAATAGAGCGCATAACCGATAAACATCGAGTAAAATATGCGAATGCGCCAATAATCGTACTTCTTCTTTACTTCAGCAGAGTCCTCTATTTCAGGTAGATAAGGAGCTGGCTTTAAAAAGTTTAGTAATCGACTCACGCGGTTAACTCCAAAAAAGTGCTTTTTTTATGGCCCATCGGTCTGATTTTGCTCAAGCCTAAATTTAGCCCGCAATCTTGACAAGTATAAAGGGTCGTTTTGACATAAGTCAATGAATTTAATGGGACTATAATAGAGAGGCTCTCCTAGAGAAGGCACCAAATTCAATTGACCGCCTAGGATATTCTATGATAGAAAAGTTAAAGTTTTATGCTCAAACTTATAGAATCCTCTGAAGGAATTCAAAAATCACATTTATTCCAGGAAGACACCATTCTGATTGGCGATGGCCTTTCCGGCAATGTGCACCTGTCTTTCCCAGGAAGAGGTCTTAAAAATGAGCATGTTAAACTCGTAAAGACTGAAAAGGGGCTAATAGCTATCAACGTAGCTAACGACCCTTTTGTCTCGATTAATGGCCTTCCGTTTTTCAAGAAAAAATTTGAAGCCGGCGATGTTTTAAAAATTAAACAAATTGAAATCACCTTAGCAAGCGATCTTAAACCCGTCGTTCAACCTGTAGAGCCGGAACCGATTCCCCTTCCCGACCCTGAAGTTGAAATTAAAAAAGAAATTAAAAAGCTTGCTGAGATAACTCCTAAGCCTTTAGAGACCACAAAAACAGAGATTTCAAAAAAACACGATCCGGAAAAATTATTTGATGATCTTGAAGAAGACGACATCGTCACCGTGCCGATCAAAAAAGCGAAGTCTGAAAATAAGTTTAAACGATCCCTTAAAGACGGGGACTTTGAAAAGAGTGACAAGGAAAAGCGTCCTTTTTCCCCTCCTCAGTATCAAAGACCTTTTCGGTTTTTAAGATATTTCTCTTTCCTCTTTGGATTTCTAATCATTGCAGGTCTCATAATCACTTTGGAAGCGTATCTTACTGCTTCTGAAAAAAGTAATATGGAAGAGTTGAAAGCGGCCGAGTCACTTTCAGATATCGCTATGGCTTTCACTTATGCACAGCTAAATCATATTGAGCCTCAAAAGCACAATTGGTCAGACCCTGAATTTATTCAAAATAATCTTTTGGCAACATTGCCGACAGGAACATCCCAACCTTTAAGATTGGATGCGCATGGGGCATTCGGCGATTCCTCCTACCTTTTGCGCGTTTATACTTCGAATGACCTTTCACGCTTTTTATTGGTAGCTCACCCGGCCCCTTCGTGGATTCAATGGTTGATTCCTAAAAACTCTATCATTGTTGACTCTACAACGATGGAGTTAAAGAAAATTTCCGATCTAAAATCAATTAATAGACTTTTATCCTCACTCAATACCCTTGACGGCATCAATGTGAGCCAAATTAGTGAGATGGTTAAAAAGGGAGAATTGATCTCGTTAAGCCATTTAGCAAAAGCCTCCCAAAAACCGGAATTTGCCCCTCCAAAAGCCATTCAATTCTTGCGACCTGGCGCGGAAAACCTTATTTACAACGCGCCAAGATACCATTCATTCAGTGATCAGTTGATTAAAAAAGCGGCTCATTTTGCAAACCTTAGTTCCTCCTCTCACGAATTGAGAATGTTAAAATCGGAACTAGAAGTATTAAAGAAATTACCCAATCTTATTCTTTACACCTCAGATGGAATTGAGCTTGCAAATCTTGCGATCAAAGGTTTGAAAGAGATTCAGCCCGAAGCCAAGTTTCTGCTCGCCTATTTAAAATATGATCAGAATGGCCGGATTCGATCTTCACAAATCATCATGGATCATAACGCTCCTGAGCCTGAGCAAAATGATACGCCTTTTATT
This sequence comes from Parachlamydiales bacterium, assembly GCA_020051235.1. Classification (GTDB taxonomy): domain Bacteria; phylum Chlamydiota; class Chlamydiia; order Chlamydiales; family Parachlamydiaceae; genus CAZABG01. The sequence goes on from JAGVJG010000045.1 coordinate 3,816, forward strand.
GCGGAAGCAACCGTTATACCCATAACGCCTGAAGTCAAACCCGAGCCAGAAATCCGATATGGCACCCTTGAAACCAAAGAAGAGATTTCAACTGAAATTGCTTCCTTAGATGAAGATCCAAAAAAACATCTTGTTAACGCCATTTTACTGCGCATCCATAATGATAAACTCGCACGTTTGCAACCTTTAAAGAAAGAAGTCGAAGCGGCACTTAAAAAGTATTTCTTAACAGAAAATGCTGATGATTTGCGGGCATATGAGCTTATTTATGCGACTTATCAACATGAAAAAGCGAATGAAGATGAAAGAGTTAAAAAGGAATTGATCTCTCTTTTATATGAATTGGACGATTTAGAATGGGCGGATCTTGATCAAGCAATTAAAGATAAGGGTCTTAACTACAACTTCTCTTTGCCAAAACCAGTTTATCCTCTCCCCCTTTACAATAAACCGACTGACGTGAACACTCCGATACAAGAGTGGTTTATCAATCAGTTGGAGATTCATTGAGACGATTTTTCTGGTTAGTGAAAAGAACTATCCTTCAAATGATAAAGGGATTTACGGAAGACCGCCTTTTTCAAAATGCTTCTTCTCTTAGCTTTTATACCCTTTTATCCATCGTTCCCATTTTTGCAATCTTTTTTGGGATTGCTCAAGGGTTCGGCCTTGATCAAAGACTCGAGCAAGAAATTCGAGCCGGCTTTGCGAATCATCAGGAAATCGCCGATCATTTAATTAGCTTTTCTCGCACTCTGCTCAGTGAAACTAGAACGGGGTTAATTGCGGGTATTGGAGTAATTACCTTGCTGTGGACCTTTATCGGGATGATTGGTAATTTTGAACGCGCTTTAAACGATATCTGGCATGTAACCGAATCGAGAAGTTTTTTTCGCCGCGTCTCCGACTTTCTTTCGATTGCGCTTCTCTGTCCCTTTTATTTTATTTTATCTAGCAGCTTAACGTTTTTTTTAAGTTCAGAATATATTCAAATAAGCGATCACTACCCTTGGATAAATCAAATAGGGCCTGTTTTAAGATTTTTAATTAGTATGATCCCGATCCTGCTAAGCTTTTTAGTTTTCAGCTTCCTTTACTACTATATTCCAAATACAAAAGTACCTTTCAAAGCGGCTTTGACGGCAGGACTTGTGGCGGGAGTTGTCTTTTTCTTCGTTCAATGGATTTACATTCGTTTTCAAATCGGCCTTGCAAGCTATAGTGCGATATACGGAAGTTTTGCAGCGATTCCCCTCTTTTTAATCTGGCTTCAAACAAGCTGGCTTATTTTACTTGCTGGTGCAGAACTCTCCTACCGCATTACTTACAACCCTCATTTTGAGCCTCAAGCCCCCTCAGGCTCGATCGCTATCAATCAAAAAGAAATTGCGATGTGGATGGTGAAAAAAGCGGCCAATAAATTTAATAATGGACAAATTTTAACTTTAAAAGAGTGCATTCAATCATTGAAGTTCAATCACCCATTCATTAAATCGGTATGGAGCAATTTGGTTGCAAATGGCTACCTTTTAGAAGTTAAAAATGACTTAGATGAAGGGATAGTACCTGCAAAACCAAGTGATCAGATCCGTCTAAAGGAAATTCTTGATTCCGTAGATTTGAGCGCCTTCCCCCCTCTCTTAGTACCTGAAACAGAAATGCTAAAGAACATTAAAGAAGAATACATTGCTTTCGATAAAGAGTCCTCGCTTGTAAAAGCAAATCTCTTTGTTTCAAATATGTGAGCCCATCCATATAATAGTGGCCTTATGAACCACTCCCTTCCCCCTGGTGTATTTGACATTATTCCATTCGATTCCAAAGACAAATGGAAATCATCGTCTCTTTGGAGTCAAGTCGAAGCAATCATGCGTAATCTCGCTTTAAGTTATAACTACCGCGAATTGAGAACGCCTATTTTTGAAAAAACAGAATTATTTCAAAAAGGGGTCGGTGAAGAAACCGACATTGTCGGAAAAGAGATGTATACCTTTATCGACAAAGGCGACCGCTCACTTACTTTAAGGCCGGAAGGTACTGCATCGGTAGTTCGTGCTTTTATAGAAAATAATCTGGACCAACTCCCCAATCAAAAATACTTCTACATCGGTCCTTATTTCCGTTATGAAAGAGCTCAAAAAGGGCGTTTTAGACAATTTCACCAGTTTGGAATTGAAGCTTACGGAAGTGAAAAAGCAGAGCAAGATATTGAAATAATCGACCTTGCTTTTTCTCTATATCAAAAATTAGGGCTAAAAGGGCTAAAAGTTTATATCAACTCAATCGGCTATCCTGAAGCCCGTGCAAAATATCGCGAAGCGCTCATAAACTATTTTAAGGGTGTAAAAGATAAGCTTTCGCCTGAAAGCCAAGTTAGGCTCGAAAAAAATCCTCTTCGCATTCTGGATTCAAAAGATGAAGGAGACAAAGTCTTTGTTAAAGACGCCCCGATCATTTTGGATTACTTAACTTCAGAAGATAAAATACACTTTGAACAAGTTCAAGAAGGGCTTAGAAATCTAAATATACCCTTTGAAGTCAATGCTCAGCTCGTCCGTGGACTCGATTATTACAACCGCACGGTATTTGAAATCGTTTCATCAGATTTAGGTTCACAAAACTCGCTTTGCGGAGGAGGTCGATATGATGGCCTTCTCAAATCCTTGGGAGGAAAAGATCTTCCTTCAAGCGGTTTTGCAACAGGTATTGAGCGTATACTGCAAGTCATGTGCACTCAAAACGACAACTTATCACTTAATTTAGGTCCGCTTCTATATCTCATTCCTATGGGAGAAAAAGCCACGACTTTCTGCATGAAGATGGCTCACGACTTAAGACAAGAAGGCATTTCAACGGAAGTTGATTTTGACGCTAAAAAAGTAGGTAAAGCAATCGGACGCGCAAGTTCGATGAATGCAACCTACATTGCCGTGATTGGAGAAGAAGAGCTGAATTCACAAATGGTTGAATTGAAAAAATTGTCCAATCAAGAAAAGTCAAAACTCCCCTTTTCAACTCTTATAAAAGTATTAAAGCTTGAGGCTGAAAATGAGATGTTGCTAGAAAAATATTCAGAGCTTTTCACCCCCTTCTCAAGTCAAGCCGAGTCACAATTTTTCTTATCTAAAGTAGAGTATCAAATCGAGTCGGCCAAAAAAGTGGCAAGTGATTTAGAAAAGGCTCTCAAAAGTTTCCAAAACAGTTTAAATTCATAAAATACTATGTTTAACTACCGCAGAACCCATACATGTGGGCAATTAAGACTTTCCGATGTAAAAAAGCAAGTGACGTTGTCAGGCTGGGTAAATAGAAGACGCGATCATGGCGGACTAATTTTTATCGACCTTAGAGATCGTTTTGGAATTACACAAATCGTATTTGACCCTGTTCACAATCCAAATGCGCATAAACTTGCAGAATCTCTTCGATCAGAATTTGTTTTATCGATTAAAGGAACCGTTCGTCCCCGAGCTGAAGGAATGGCAAATCCGAATCTGGCTACCGGCGAGATCGAAATTGAAGTAAATGAATTTGAAATTCTTTCAAAAGCAAAAACACCTCCCTTCTCCGTTTGCGATGAAAAGATAGTGGTAAATGAAGAAACTAGGTTGAAGTATCGATATCTCGATCTTCGTCGTGGAGATATTTTAGATAAACTTATTAAACGCCATCAGGCTTGTTTGATGGTTCGTGAATATCTCGATAAAGAAGGGTTTGTCGAAGTTCAAACACCTATGCTGGGAAAATCAACTCCGGAAGGCTCCAGGGACTACTTAGTTCCCTCGAGAGTTTCTCCCGGATCCTTTTACGCGCTTCCACAATCCCCTCAGCTCTATAAACAACTTCTTATGGTGGGCGGACTTGATCGATATTTTCAGATCGCCACCTGCTTTAGAGATGAAGATTTAAGAGCGGATAGACAACCTGAATTTACTCAGATCGATATTGAAATGAGCTTTGTAACTCCAGAGGATCTCTTTCCTATTATCGAGGGCATGCTGAAGGACATCTTTAAAAAAATCGCCGGCTTTGAACCTAAGACACCTTTCCGTCATATGACTTATCAAGAAGCGATGGATAAATATGGAACGGATAAACCCGATCTTCGCTTTGGCATGGAATTGAGTGACGTGAGTGACATTGCCGCGAAATCTAGTTTCTCTGTTTTCCTAGAAGGTCTTCAAAATGGCAACATTGTAAAAGGCTTTAAGGCGACCGGCGATTTCTCCCGTAAAACGATCGATGAATTAACGACTTTTGTATCCCAATTTGGTATTAAAGGTTTGGCTTGGATGAAAATGCAGGCTGAAGGACTTCAATCCAATATTGTTAAGTTTTTCCCTGATGAGCAACAAAAAGCTTTAATCGAGCGTTTTGATTTAAAAGCAGGCGATATAGTTTTCTTGATCGCCGACACGAAAGATAAAGCGAACCAGGGACTTGACCATCTAAGAAGAAAAGTCGCGAAAGATTTAGGTCTGATGAAAAGCGATGAGTATGCATTCCTTTGGGTGCGTGAGTTTCCTTGCTTCGGATATAACGAAGAGGAAAAACGACTTGAAAGCATGCACCACCCATTTACTTCGCCTTTTCCTGAAGACATTCATCTTCTTGATACTGATCCCCTTAAGATACGCTCGTCCGGTTACGACATTGTATTGAACGGCTATGAAATTGGTGGAGGTTCTCAACGAATTCACAATGGCGATCTGCAAGAGAGGATTTTTGAAGCCTTGAAGCTTACACCTAAAGATATCGAAGAGAAATTCGGCTTTTTCGTTGATGCCCTGAAATACGGAACGCCTCCTCATTTAGGAATTGCACTAGGACTTGACCGAGTTATTATGCTTGCAACAGGAACCGACAACATTCGCGACGTCATCGCTTTCCCTAAAACCCAAAAAGCTAGCGACTTAATGAACGAGTGTCCTTCCCCTGTGTCAAGAGAACAACTTAACGAACTCAAAATAGCTATAAAATCATAGCATTTTTTGAATCGATTAGGATATTTTTGAATACATATCTCCAGAGGAGTTAAAAATTATGTTTTCTAGAAAGAGTCTGTATGCCGCTGTAAGCGTTGGCGCACTCTTGGCGTGCGGACCCATTGCGGCAGAAGTAGCGGTTCAAAAAGCGGATGAAGCTACTAAATCGGATGTTGATATTGTAAAACTATCACAAGCGTTCGGTAATTTTATTGGTAAAAACCTGAAGACATCGGGTCTCAACTTCGATATCGATAGTTTAGTTTTAGGTATTAAAGAAGGCGCAGCAGGAAAACCTTCCCCCCTTTCAGAGCAAGAATATGAAAGAGGCATGCTCTCTCTTCAAGAAAGAGCTCTTAAGAAAATTGCGGAAGATAATCTTCAAGCCGCTGACAAATTTTTAAAAGAGAATGCATCGAAGCCTAATGTCGTTGTAGTTGAACCAGGTAAACTTCAGTATGAAGTGATTAAACAGGGCTCAGGAAGTGCCGTTCAGGAACATACGGCTCCAACTATCAACTATAAAGGTCAATATATTGACGGCACAGTGTTTGGCAGTTCGGAAGAAGCCGGCGGTCCTATCACATTACCTCTTGATCAAACCATCCCCGGTTTTGCAAAAGCGATTGTTGGAATGAAAGAAGGCGAAAAGAGAAAGTTGTTTGTTCACCCTGATTTAGGCTATGGAACATCAGGCCAACTTCCTCCTAATTCCCTTTTGATCTTTGAAGTTGAAGTTGTAAAAGCAACTGATCAAGACGCTGATGATGACGATGATAGCGACACTCCTAAGAAGTCGCCTCTTGCTCAAAACGATGCAACAAAACCTAATGGTAAATCTGATTCAGATAAAAAAGCATCTTCCTCTGACGATGATTCAGACGAAGATGATGACGATTATGATGATGACGACGACAACAACGATGACGAAGACGCAGAAGACACAAAATCAAAACCTACAACTAACACAACAACGACCCCTAACACTAAGAAGTAATTTATCTAAAGGAGAGGCTTAAATCGCCTCTCCTATTTTTTTCCCCATGAAAGTCATTTTATTTGAACCTCAAATACCTCAAAACGCGGGTAACATCATTCGCACCTGTTCTGTAACCGGAACCGATTTAATGTTTGTGAAACCCCTCGGCTTTGCCACTACGGATCGTTGGCTAAAAAGAGCCGCTTTAGATCATATGACTAATGTCCCCTTCACCTTCTGTGAGGATTTCAAAAAATACTTAGAAGATTCAAAAAATTCTTTTTACTTTCTGTCTAGTAAGGGAAAAAGAAGGTATGATGAAGTGGCCTACGATGAAGGTTCTGAGCTTATTTTTGGATCTGAAACGGCCGGTTTACCTGAATGGATCCACCAAACCTATCCTGATAGAATGTTAAGAATACCCATGAAACCGGAGGCGCGATGCCTAAACCTCGCCACCTCGGTTGGAATTGTGTTATTTGAAGCTTTACGACAAAAAGGATTTCAGGGCGCTCTCTAGAGTGGGTTCGTCTTTAACTCCCACAAATCTTTTAACTTCAGTTCCGTCTTTGAAAACAATCAAAGTTGGAATGGATGTCACGCCATACTTACCGGTCACGTTTTGAGCTTGATCAACGTCCACTTTTGCCACTAGCGCCTGACCATCGAACTTCTTAGCTAAGTTCTCGATGATAGGGGCGATCATACGGCAAGGACCACACCAATCAGCATAAAAATCGACGAGTGAAACCCCATTTTCAATGCTTTTAGCAAAATCTTCATCGTTAAGATGCTTCATATCTTTGTCAGCCATAGTATTTCTCCTATAACATCTAGGATACCCCTCTCTTAAAATAAATACAAATTTGCTATGATATTCGCCCTATGGACTACTACTGTTTAGCTTTTTATAAATATATTCCTTTACACAATCCTCATGAAGAAATCAGAGAGCAAAAGGCTTATTTAGAGCAATTAGACGCCAAATCTAGGATCTATATAAATCACGAAGGCGTTAACGGGCAGATGAGTCTTCGTAAAGACCACGCACTCAAATATATTGATTGGATGCATAGTAAAGAAGAGTTTGAAGACGTCCAATTTAAGCTTCATGAATGGCATGAACATGCTTTTCCTAAGCTTACCATAAAATATCGAAGACAGCTTGTAGCTTTAGACAAATGGGTCGACCTTAATAATAGAGGCACTCACCTTCCTCCTGCTGAATTTAAAAAAGCTTTAGAAAGTGATGAACCCTACGTTCTTGTTGACGTCAGAAATGATTATGAATGGAAAGTAGGACATTTTGAAGGTGCAAGACTTCCTCCATGTGAAACTTATCGAGAATTTAACCATTACGCCGAAAACTTAAAAGATGAAGTCGATCCAAAAAATACGAAAGTTTTGATGTATTGCACAGGTGGCATTCGATGTGAAACGTATTCTTCACTTTTGAAAGAGGCCGGTTTTGATAAGGTATTTCAACTAGAAGGTGGCATCATTAATTACGGACTAAAAGAAGGTTCTCAACATTGGAGAGGAAAGCTTTTTGTATTTGATGATCGTTTAAGTGTACCTCTTTGTGAGGAAAAAGCGGAAGTAGTGGGCAAATGCCATTTTTGTGAAGCCCCTACTGAATCTTACTATAATTGCGCAAACATGGACTGTAACTGTCTTTTCTTATGTTGCACAGATTGTCTTAAAAAAAATCTGGGGACCTGTCAAGATACTTGCATGAATGCTGAAAGGCTTCGTCCTTATAGCGAACAAAATCCCCACAAACCTTTTAGAAAGGCGCACAATTATTTCTCAAAAAAATAGAAGAACCTACATCTCGGCGTTACTCGGTAATCTCTTTGAGCATTACGACACCGCTTTGTATGGTCTTTTAGCGCCCTTTTTAGCGCCCTATTTTTTCCCTCATCAAGATCCCATAACCGCTCTCTTAATGGCCTATGCTCTAATTCCCCTTGGTATGATTGCAAGACCGCTTGGAGCGCTTGTGTTAGGATACATTGGAGATAAGTTGGGAAGAACGACCGCTTTATCTTACTCTTTATTTGGGATGGCTCTTACTTCACTTGCAATGGCTTTTTGCCCAACTTTTGAACAAGCCGGCATTCTCTCTCCTATTTTTTTAACATTGACTCGCATCATTTCAAACTTTTTATCTGCCGGCGAATCGATGGGAGGCGCTATTTATGTACTGGAAAATAGTCCTGAAAAAAAACACGATTGGTTAAGTGGATTATATAATGCGTCCACTATGGGAGGAATTGTACTTGCCTCCCTAGGAGTTACCGTTCTTTGTTCATTATCTATCGTAGAAACTTCATGGCGATATTTATTCGTGATGGGTTCCATTACGGCTTTATATGGATTTTATTTGCGTAGATCTTCCAATGAGGAAGTCGTATTAAAAAGAGATACGTACAATATATTCCTGGTACTGAAAAAACATTGGATCCCTTTCACTCAAATCTTTTTCGCTTCTGGATTTTCCTATGCCACTTATTCGATCGCCTTTCTTCTTTCAAATGGTTTAGTGCCCCTTATTACTTCGCATAGTGCAGCAGAAATGGCGCATATGAATTTTGCGCTCCTCTTAATAGATTTGATAACGCTTCCCCTATTTGGCTACTTGGCGGGAAAGTGGGGCCGTGAAAAGATCATGCTGGGAGCGAGTTTATTTATATTGCTAAGCTCAGTTCCCCTTTTCTCTTTATTGAGCGGCGCGAGTTTAATCACTATATTTGTGATTAGGCTTGTAGTCGTGCTTTCGGGTGTTGCTTTTGCCGCCCCCTTTCATGCTTGGGCGCAAGACAAAATTGAAAGCCCTTATCGCTATCAACTTATCTCACTTGCCTATGCATTAGGATCACAGATCATTGGCGGGCCGACGGCCGCTGTTTCGCTTTGGATATATAAAAATACAGGAACACCTATTTATGCGTCCCTGTATTGGATGGTTATTGCACTACCGGTAAGTGCGATGCTTATTCAGAATCTTTATAAAAGGCTTTTAAATCCTTCTTCAGTTTGACTAATGAAGGATGATGTATATACATCATGTGACCGGCTTCATAATATTGTTGGGTCACGTTTGATCTTAAACTCGGATCAAGCCCTAAATGATTAAAGGTATAATCGGTAGCAAAGTAAGGAGTCGCAAGATCATACGCGCCGCTTGCGACAAAAACCTTTAAATCAGGATTTTTGTTCATGACATCTCGTAAATCTTTACCTGTATTTAAATAGGTATTTTGAGCTTTGCCGTAATTCCAATTTCCCACATCCGCAATCAACGTATAAGAATCGTATTTATTCCATTTCAAATTGCTAATTAAATACTGATTTAAAGCCCCTGAAAAAGCTCCTGCTAACACTTCAAAGCTCGGATCATTTTCTGAAAATTGAGCGCATTGATTCGCTTCAACTCCAATAAATCGAGCATCAAATCGACCGATGGACCTAAAGTCTTTTCTCAAAAGCTCTTTGGTAAATTTGTAGTTCATGACTCTCAAATTCGAAATCAAAAGATATTCTTCAGAGAGTCCTGTAAAATCGCTTAACTTTTTCGCTATGTCTTTTTTCTCAGCTAAGGTTAATAAATCACCTTTTAATAAAGCCGTTGCATATTCGTTTATTGCAAATTCTTCAGCTTTTGCAATGGATTCATGAAGATCGTTCTGAAGCTCCGGCTTTAAACGGTGGTGATACCAAGCCGCGGCCGTGTAAGAGGGTAAAAATAAAATATAGGGAAGATCGTTGCTTTCGTTTAGATCGCGAATGGTTTGATAGTTAAGAACGGATGAAATTAAAACAACGCCGTTCAAATAGATGTATTCATCTTCATGTAATTTATAAGCAAGTCCGGCCGCCCTTGTCGTTCCGTAGCTTTCACCCGCAATGTATTTTGGAGAATCCCATCGGCCGTAACGGGAGCTAAAGTAGCGGATAAATTCAGCAAAAACGCCAATATCTTCATCTACCCCATGAAACTGTTTTGGATCTTCACCCTGAACGGTGCGGCTAAAGCCCGTTGAAATGGGATCGATAAAAACAAGATCCGTGAGATCTAGAATACTTAGATCGTTATTTTTTAGTTCATAGGGAGGAGTGGATTTGCCTTGCTCGTTGAACTCAATACGTCGGGGACCAAAAGCGCCCATATGCAAAAAGACTGAAGAACAACCGGGGCCGCCATTGAAGCAATACGTGATCGGACGTTTGGAAGGATTTTCAACTCCGTCTTTAAAGTAAGCGACAAAAAAAATCGAACCTTTGGGTTTATTGTCTTTGTCTTTTAATGGAAGCGTTCCGGCATAAGCCTTATATTTTATTTCTTGACCGTCGATTACAACTTTATTGTTTGTTTCGATCACTTCTTCTTTGATATCAGGCTTATCTAGCTTGAGATCTTCCGCATTTAACGAAATCGTAAGAAATAAGCTTATTAATATTTTTCTCATATTCCCCTCTCGCGAAGCTCCTTAATTGAAATAAGCTTCGCTCCCATTTTTTCCATTTCATCGTAGGCTTTATCTTCATCATCAGCATTCAAATTGACAGCCCTACAACCTTCTTTGACGACATATACACTAAAACCCAAGGCTATAGCATCTAAAACAGAGTATTTGACACAATAATCGGTCGCAAGACCGGTCACGTAAAGGGTTTGAATCCCTTTCTTTTTTAATAGGGTCTCAAGACCGGTAGTCGATTTGTGATCGTTGTCGTAAAAAGTAGAGTAACTATCGACATCTATCAGAGTGCCTTTAAAAACGATTTCATTAATCAAGGAATCGGGAAATTTAAAAGCGAATTCACTTCCCTTGGTTCCTTGGACGCAATGATCAGGCCATAAAACTTGTTCAACACCATGATGTTTAATTTTGTCACCCACCTTTTTACCATGCGTGGTTGCAAAACTTATATGCATCGGGGGGTGATAATCTTTGGTGGCAATGATAAGATCAAATGGCATTTTGATTAGCTCATTTACGATAGGAAGTACTTGATCGCCTTCTTTTACAGCCAAAGCACCACCCGGAAAAAAATCATTTTGTAGATCGACAAGAAGAAGGGCTGTCATTTAGATTTTCTAATTTTTCTTATTAAATTGACCTTATTATTATAAGCGCTTTCTTCCATCCCTACAACATATTGATGAGGATTAATAAATCTTTTAATTCCTCCATGAAAATGCTTAAGTTCATTTTGCGTTTTTTCACGAACTTCATTTAAAGAAGGAAAAGTGTAAACCTTTTTCCCCTCTTTCAAGATGGGTGTTAGAAGATCGATTCCTTGCATGTAATCGGGAATCGTTTTTGTTCGGGTAGGATCAAAGGGATCAAATAAGGTGGGTGTTTTAGATAAAGGCGATCTTACATCATAAAGACAATCAGCTTGATACGTTTCTCCATGCATAAAGCGTCTGACTTGCAAAATGCCTGGATTTGATACTTTTACCATTTGCTCGGATAATTTTAATTTATCGCGCCATTCTCCCTTTTCATCTTGAATAGCAGATAATTTGTATACGCCATCAAGCGCGGGTTGATTGGCCGATGTAACTAGACTTGTTCCCACACCCCACACGGTAATTTGGGCGCCTTGACGTTTTAACTCGGTAATAATCGTTTCATCGAGCTCATTTGACGCTACTATGACAGCATCTTTAAAGCCATTTTGATCTAAGATTTTTCGGGCTTCAATACTTAAATAGGCAAGGTCCCCCGAATCAAGACGAATGCCCAAAAACTTTTTCCCTTTATTTTTGAGGAATTTACCGACCTCACACGCTTTATGTACTCCTTGAATGGTGTCATAGGTATCGACCAAAAAGATGGTGTTACCCGGTAAAGTTTCGGCATAGGCTTTAAAAGCTTCTTCCTCCTCATCAAAAACCATTACCCAACTATGTGCATGAGTGCCTCGAACGGGAATGCCATACAGCTTTCCTGCGAGCAAATTGGAAGTGGAATCACAACCGCCAATATACGCCGAGCGAGCGGCTGTTAAAGCGCCATCAATCCCTTGTGCACGTCTTAAGCCAAACTCCATAATAGAGTCGCTACCTGCTGCAATTCTTAATCTCGCTGCTTTTGTAGCAATTAAAGTGGGAAAGTTGATGAGATTTAAAAGAGGCGTTTCAAGCAATTGACAAGCGATTAATGGGCCTTCTACTCTTAAAAGAGGTTCAAACGGAAATACAACGGTGCCTTCCGGAACGGCATCGATAGAAACTTTTAGCTTTAATTCTGAAAGATAATTTAGGTAGGCGTCATCAAAATAAGGATTTCCTTCTAAATCTCTTAAAGACTTTAAATATTTTATATCCCCTTCGTCAAAGTGAAATCTTTCAATATAGCTTATGGCGGTTTCAAGGCCTGCCGCTATGGTAAATCCACCATTAAAAGGCTTTTTACGAAAAAAGAGATGAAATACCGCTTTTCGTTGGTCTAAACCTTTTTTAAAATAGGCATACCCCATGAGAAGCTGATAAAGATCGGTCAATAGAGCAAGCGAAGGGGTATAAAGTAAATTCATTGGTTCTTTTGTTTTTCGATCAAAAGGTTTAATTC
>JAGVJG010000131.1 GCA_020051235.1 Parachlamydiales bacterium
AATCGTCATAAATCGCGATGGGTAGTGCGTAGGCACACTCGGAGCGATAGCTTGCGTCAGCAAGCGCTTAGGGCGATTTTAACCCCGCAAGAAATGGCCGGGGTGCGGGGGCGGTGAGCCCCGACAAGAACATTTGTCGTGAAAAAAGCTCTGCTTTTTTTATGACGACTCTCGAGTAGAAATTTAAGGAACTTTCAATCGATGACCAAGAGTTAACCATTCTTTTTATTTTAAAGGTATTTCCGATGTTTGGCGGGAATCGGGCACGGGCACGCACGCGGGCACGGGCACGTTTATAACGTGGTGTGTTCGTGAACAACAATCTCAATCTGATTGTAGATCATCATATCCTCATTCTCTAAGGTAGAATGATAAACTCCCTTCATTTCGATTTGATAGAGGAAGCTGTTTTTCAAGTTCCAGGTGGCATATCCCTCTAGGAGGGTGAAGGAGACTATGTCGGCGCTCTTTTGGGGGAAATCGGCGTTGAGTTTTTGCCGATCGAGGCGATAAGTAACGTGTGCTTTCACCTCGGTTGAGGTGATATCGGTAATCTCGTAAGTAAGTTCGCTCTTCAAGGCAAGCTCGCCCGGCTCAAGTGAAAAAGTAATCTTATCTCCCTTCTTGAGCGGAGTATCATATAGAGAAAGCCAAACGCGTAGACGTTCGAAGAGCATTTTATCGAGTTTAAGTTTGCTATCTTTGAGGAGTTGGTTTTGAGGAATGTTGGGATCGGTGATCTGAATCCCCTCTTCTCCTGATTGAAAAGTGAGTGAGACGGGACGATTCATTAATATTTTCAAGAGGCCCGAGAAAAGGCCGGTTTCAGGGGTGTTCTGATCGAAATGAATCTCTTTTCCTCCCCCTTTAATATCGGCATCAAAGTTGATGAGGGTAGTTGTGAAAGTTAGAGGATTGAGGGATTCTTTTTGAATTTTGAGATCGACCTTTTCTTTTGCTTCGGTGGAAAGCAAAGTCGTTCCCACTTTAATCTGGGATGTAGTCAAACTTTCTGAATGAAAAAGAACAGGTTTGTCGTAGGAAAAATCGAGCTTTACTTCTTCAGCCGTTAAAACCCTGCAAAAGCAGAGGATGCTCATTATCCTTAAGCCTATCCCCATAAACATATCCTTTCTTCTTTAAAAAACTATCCATCGGATCGGCGGCACACGGTTGATAGAGGCTAGCTGATCTGGAAAAAACAATTAAAAGATACCGATCATTAAGTGCAATAGGCATTAACTTCTGATCCGGTTTAAAGAAGTGAAGATCGCCTTTCTTTAAGTCGATAAGGAGGACTGTTTCAATTTGAGAAACTGAGAATCTTTCGGAAAAAGGGAGGGAGGAATCAACAAACAAGCTTTTACGCTCTTCATCAAAAGTCGACATTCCTCCAAAAAGCCATTGATCATAAGACACCCGAATCGGCTTTACTTGAGTTAACTCATACGCCAGCAAAGATAGATTGTGAAGATTAACGGTCTTTTGAAAGGAAGGATTCTCGGCTACCAAATTATGGGCACTCTTCATGGCAGTGTCTTTAAACTCGAAGGAAGAAATCTTCGATTCGATGAATTTGGAAATTTGCAAGCACTTATCGGAATCAAAAAAAGATTCGATAGTGATTTGGCCTGTCGTTTTAAATTGATCCAACGTTTTGCGATCGAGAGTAAATCTCATAGCCAATTATGATGCCTAATCAAATGCAAAAATGTCTACCGATTTAACTGCCCGACATCATAGAATTCAAAGTTCTATGCACTCACTAGAGTCACTTGAAAAATTTGCGCCCGAAATAGAAAGAAAACTTGACTATCGCTTTGAGAACCGTTCTCTTATGGCGCTGGCTTTTGTCCACCGTTCTTTCATCAACGAAAACCGCAATGTTACCGAGCATAATGAACGCTTAGAGTTTCTTGGGGATTCAGTATTAAATCTTTTAATTTCCGACTACCTCTATCGATATTTACCCAATACACCCGAGGGAGATCTCTCCTATCTACGATCGCGACTAGTCGAAGCCACCTCCTGCTGTGTTTATATTCAAAAACTCGATGTCGGCAGTTACCTATTATTGGGTAAGGGCGAGAGAATGAATGATGGGCGAGGAAGAGATACGATCTTAGCGGACCTTTTTGAAGCATTAATCGGAGCCATTTACCTAGATGGTGGCCTGGATGCGGCAAGAAAGTTTTTATTTAAAAACTTTTCTCCCGAAATCGATAAGATCTTAAAAACCCCTATAAGAAATTTTAAAGCTGACTTACAGGATATTTCCCAGAAAAAATATAAAGAGACACCCCTGTATTTGGTTCTTGCAGAAGAAGGACCTGACCATAGTAAGAAGTTTGTAGTTTCTGTGGTTATCGCGGGGAAAGAATGGGGACGCGGGGAAGGAAACTCCAAAAAAGAGGCCCAGCAACAGGCGGCGGAAAGAGCATTAAAGGCTTTTGAGAATGAGTAAAACAAAAACGGTGTGGTTTTGCCAAGACTGCGGCCACAAGCAAGCCAAGTGGGCAGGCCAATGTCCGACTTGTCAAAAATGGAACACCCTTCAAGAAGAGGTAGACTTAAAACCCTCTTCCTTCAAATTCGAAAGTGAATCAAAAAAACCGCAAAAGCCTCGTCGTTTAAGTGAAGTTAATTTAAATGAAACGCCCCGCATCAAAACAAATATTAATGAAATCGACAGACTTTTAGGAGGCGGCCTTGTGCCCGGCTCCCTATCTTTGATTGGAGGAGATCCCGGAATAGGTAAGTCGACGCTTCTTTTGCAGCTTTCGCAGGCATTAACGAAAAAAGGACTTACCGTTTTATATATTTCGGGAGAAGAGTCGCTTGAACAAACTTCATTACGTGCAAGACGCCTTAACTTAAATAGCGACAAACTTTTTGTATTAGCCGAAACTAATTTTTCTTTAATCAAACAAGAAATCGATGATTTAAAACCCGACGTTCTTGTCGTCGACTCCATTCAAATCGTATATAAACCTGAAATCGGATCGGCGCCCGGCTCTGTTACTCAAGTTAGAGAGACTACAACCGAATTTATGCACCTTGCCAAAGGGCGATCGCTCTCTACCTTCTTGATTGGCCATGTGACAAAATCGGGAGAGATTGCAGGACCTCGAGTACTTGAGCATTTAGTCGACACCGTTCTTTACTTTGAAGGCGATAAACAACAGCAATACCGGATGATTCGCGTGATTAAAAATCGATTCGGTGGAACTGACGAAATCGCTGTTTTTCAGATGACATCCGAAGGGTTAATTGAAATTCCTAATCCCTCACAAATTTTTCTGGAAGAAAGAAGACGACATAGTATGGGATCAGTGATCATCCCGACTCTCGAAGGCACAAGACCGATATTAATTGAAGCGCAAGCGCTTGTCACCGACACGGTTTTTCCAACTCCCTCAAGAAAAGCGACGGGCCTTGATGCTAATCGATTAAGTTTATTACTGGCTGTACTTGAAAAAAGACTGAACCTTCCACTATATAAAACCGACGTGTTCGTATCGATCGCGGGAGGCCTAAAAATTACGGAACCTGCGGTTGATTTAGGGATACTTCTTGCCATTACCTCTTCTGCACGGAATCGTGTAGTCGATCCTGAAACTTGCGTTATGGGAGAAGTGGGGCTTGGAGGAGAAATCCGATCGGTCCCACGAGTTGAAAGCCGGATTAAAGAAGCCATTCAAATGGGATTTAAAAGGGCTATTTTGCCGAACCGGAATTTGAAAGGGATATCGGCACCCTTTAAAGAAAAAATCGAATTGGTTGGTATAGACATGGTCGACGAAGCGATT
Organism: Parachlamydiales bacterium; assembly: GCA_020051235.1. Lineage (GTDB taxonomy): Bacteria > Chlamydiota > Chlamydiia > Chlamydiales > Parachlamydiaceae > CAZABG01. Next base: position 3,810 of record JAGVJG010000131.1, read on the forward strand.
GAGGCGGTATGCGGGAGATAATTGTAGCGGCGAGATCTTCCCCCCTTTCAAAAGCGCAGGTGGAAGAGGTAATGGGAAAATTAAACGTTCCCTATAAAGCACTTTTTGTTGAAACCACCGGCGATAAAAATAAAATCGTCTCTTTGAGATCGATCCCCAAATCGGATCCTTTCTTTACCAAAGAAGTGGACGAGCTTGTTTATAAAGGGGTGGCGGACGTCGCGATCCATTCTGCAAAAGACCTTCCTGAACCTATTCAAAAGGGTTTAAAAGTAATTGCATTAACGACAGGGATTAGCGAGAAAGATTCTTTGGTCATGCGCCAGGGAGAATCATTAAAGCCTGGAATGAAAATTGGAGCGAGCTCTGTAAGACGAGAAGACAATATTAAAACGCTTTGTCCAAAACTTCAGTTCATCGATATCCGAGGAACGATTGAAGAGAGATTAAAAAAACTTGAAACAAACGAGTTGGATGGAGTTGTTGTAGCGGAAGCGGCATTAATACGTTTAAAACTTACCCACCTTAATCGCATCGATGTTCCAGGCAAGTCTACTCCCTTTCAAGGAAGATTGGCCATCCTTGCAAAAAATGAATACCCCGAATTTCTACCGGTCGATGCAAGACCTCGCATCTTATATACGGGCCTTCGCTGTCCAAGCCCTCTTTTTCACCATCATCCGACAATTAGAATAGCGGCCGTCCCCTTTACTCCTCCCAAAAGAACAGGTTTTCTGCTTTTAACGAGTCAATCGGCCATTGAATTTTTCGATCCGTATATTGATTTAAATATGAAAGCCATTTGCGTGGGAAAAGCCACGGCACTCGCCGCTCAAAGTCGAGGCCTCGACACTATCATTGCAAATGAAGAAAGCCAAGAGGGCGTGGTTGAGTTATTGAAAGCCATGGGCGTGAATCGCCTTATTTGGCCACGATCAACCATGGCAAGACAGATCGGAAGAGCGTC
>JAGVJG010000182.1 GCA_020051235.1 Parachlamydiales bacterium
ACGATCCGGAAGCCAGTAAAGCGATTCCAAGAGTATTTAAAATATATCTCATCTGAACCATATATAAGTTGTCGGAGGTTTATATGAAATATTTAATACCCTTTATGATTGCTGGTTCATTAATGGCGGCAGCTGATCAATCTAATATCGGCTGGGGCCCTTTTAGTTTAGAGTTAACGAGCGCGGCAAATGCGCCTCAAACAGAAAAGAAAGCGATTTTAGACGATAAAATCGGCTATGCAATTGCTTCCAAGCAAAGAATTGTTCTTACTTTAGTTACTGAAGAATTAGGTAAAAAAGGCGAAAAAATTGCTACAGCTAAGCAAGTTACTTTAGAGCCTTATATCCTTGGCTTAAATAGCAAAGGTCAGCCTATTTTGAGAGGTAATGTTGTTAAAGTTGAAGAGATAAAAGATACTTCAAATGGTAGCTCCAATAGCTGGAACGGTTTCTTTACAACCTTTAAGCCTGGAACTAGCTTAAAAGCGATTAACGTGAACAAAATCTCGAATATTGAAGTGCTCAGCGGTGATTTCTTTAATCCCCCTGCTAAAATTGATGATGCTTATCTAAGAGACCTTCAAACCGTTAAATATAGATTGTAATCTTTAAGGAATAGGCGTTCAAAACGCCTGTTCCTTAATATCTTCTAAACTAAACTTAAATATAATCCTTATATAATTCTTTTATAATTAAAGGATGCAACTTTCTGCTATTGGTGCTCCTACAGTTAATCCTAAAAGACCGTGGCCCTTTGTTTCTGACATTGATGCATTAATTCTGGAACGCTTAATGCCAACAGATTTATTAAGACTTCGGCTGGCTTCAAAGGCATTTAACATTATTGTTAATGCTTTTCAACTCTTGAAAGAAAGCCAAACAAAAAAGCTTGAACAATTTAAACATTACACTTCGTTACAAATCTCAATTTTGGAAAAAAGAAAAATTCTTTCTCGTCCGGTAAGAATTCGAGAAACAGAGAAAGCATTTTTTAAAAAATCGGGACGTAACGATATCAGACAAATAGGTTTGATGATTCGTCTGTATGGAAGGGAAGAAGGACAACGCTTAATCACTTGGGAGGGAAAAGTTTTCCGTGATTTATCAAATGATGAAGTCATCCTTTCATGTTCATTTTTCCGTGCGTTGATTTTTAGAAGTAAATTAAACCGCTATGAGGTCTTGGACGAACATTATCAAACCAGAATAAAACTACCTGATAATATTGAACCTGCAAAACCTTATGTAGGCCTTCTTCACAACCAAGGTGAGAGCGTTGCCTTAGTGTGTTCAGTAAATAAGAGAAGAATCGTTCTTTGGGGAAATGCGGAAAACTTAGAACCTTTAGCTGATTTAGAGATTGATGAAACAGCAAAATTAAATGCTTATCGCGAACGTTTAATCGTTATTAATAGAACATTTGTAACATTTATAAACAAAGATAAAACTTTCAAAACGTGGACTTATCCGGATGAGGTATCCTACGTTCAAGTTGATTTTGAACGATTTATAGTCGTCACAAGAAATCACTTATATATTGAATCGTATGAAGGTCAACGTCTTCGTGTAATTAACAAAGCCAATCAAGATATAAAATGTTTAAGTGCGGCTCTTGTTAGGTTTAACAACAATAAATTAATCGTCACGCACCTCAATAAGCAGGTAAACAATATCTTTGAGTCAACCAATTTAGACTCCGCATTTAATCGGTTTGCTCCTGGAGATATATCTATTTATTGTATGAGAGAGATAGATGAAAACTTGCTAGGAGTTGTTGCCGAAAATAATGTTATATTACAGCAATGTCCTTTCCTTTATAATATTCAAACAAATCAGTTAACACAAGTTTGTGCGGCTCAATACGGTGCTTTTTTTTGGTATCCTAATAGTCTTGTTGCAGTCAGCCTAAACGGCACGTGTTCCAAAATTGACTAGTTATTCTTTTGATTCAATTGAAGAACTGGACTTAATATCTTCTAAACTAAGCATTAATATAATCCTAATAAAGTTCCTTTATAATTAAAGGATGCAATCTCCTAATGTGGGTGCTCCTATTAATCTCCCAAGAAGGCAATCTTGGCCTGTTCATAAAGATATGGATGGGCTTATTTTGCGCTATTTGGGTAGTACTGATTTAGATAATCTTAGATTGAGCGCTAGATTTTTCCGTAGTATTGTTGATGAATTTGAAAGAACGGTACAAGCCAACCAACAAAAGCCTGAAAAATATAGAAACTATACTTGGAGACAAATCGCTTATTTAGAAAGAAAGCTTCATCCATCCATTCCAGGAATTTTAAAAGTCAAAACTCAAGCCTTTAAACATGTTTCAAGCCGAAGCATCGGAGCCATGATCTGTCTTAAAGGTGAAGAGGTACAACGACTCATAACTTCAGACGCCGAGTTATTCCGAGATTTACCGTTAGATTGTGAAATATTGGATTGCTCCTTTTTAAGTGCGCTTATCTATAAGCCTCAACTTAAACGTTGTGAATGGTTAGAACAAAACTCACAAACCCGTTTGTCTCTGCCGGAAAGTACAGAACTCTTCGCGCCTTACAAAGGCATAATATATAATAAAGCCAACAATGTAGCATTAATAGCTGATTGGGAAAAAAAACGAGTTATAGTTTTAGGGCCAAAAAATCAATTGGCACGTTTAGAAAATTTCGAAGTGGGTCTAAAAGGTAAACTTACTGCATCCGCAAACAGATTAATTGTAATCGATAATGCTAATGTTACGATGATTAAAGAAAATCACGAAAAGGTAACTTACACTTATCCTGCATCTGTTAAATATGTTCAGTGTGAGGTAGACAAATATATCGTCTCTACTCGTCAACATTTGTACTTTGAATCCTTGGATGGCAGACGTCTTCGTGTCATAACAAAAGCGAGCCCTCACGTATATAGTATGGGAGAGACGCTCATCAGTTATAGGGATGGTAAATTTACTATTAATGCAATGAACAAACAAGTGAACAGCATTTCCAAATCACAAGACTTTAATCTATTTGCTCAACTTCTTTCCATTCCTTCATTTGAATTGAAGAGTATCAGACTATTAAATGACAATTTAGTTGCGTTTGTTTTGCAACCCCCAAATTACCAATTAAGTTTACCCATCCTCTACAATATTAAAGATAATGATTTTAAAGAAGTTACACAGGCCATGTATGGATCTCATCATTGGATTACAAATCGTTTGATTTTTGTTCTTGTAGATGGATCTTGCGCAAAAGTAGTTTAATAAAATTGAAAGACTAAAAGAGCTTAGTATCTTATCCTTCAAGTATGACTGCTGTCAGACCTTGGAAGTTACCTGTAGATTTAGACTTATTAATTCTTCAGCACCTTTCTGCGGAAGAAGCGTCTGTTTTTAGGCTCGTCTCCAAATCTTGTCGAGATATCATTAATCGGCTTGATGAACTGCTTTTTAATGATTCATTAAATAAGCTATATCATATAACCTCAAATCAATTTACAGCCCTTGGTGCTAATCAAGGAGGGAAATACTTTTGGATTGATAATCATTTAATATGTTTAACGTATGAAAGTGTTTATAAAATTATGGACTCTTCCGAAGATTCAACAACTGTTCACTAATCTGCAAATGAATAAGACCATTTGAAGAAAGAATGCGGCCGGAATTAACATCCACTTGGGATTGATCGTAATTGCTTACAAGGCCCCCTGCTTCTGTTACCAAAAGAAGCCCTGCTGCCATATCCCAAGCTTGCAATCCTCTTTCCCAATAACCGTCGAGTCTGCCGCAAGCAACAAAAGCAAGGTCTAATGCCGCGCTGCCGGCTCGTCTAACACCTTGTGTGAGCTGTGTAAAATGAGTGAATTCTTTGTAGTTCGTTTCAGGCGTCTTTAATCGGTCGTATGCAAATCCTGTCGCAAGGAGCGATTGACTTAAGTTATCCACTTTTGAAACTCGAATAGGTTTTCCATTGAGAGTTGCACCACCGCCCTTAGTTGCAAAGAAACGCTCATTGGTGAGGGGATTGTATACTACACCAACAAGAGGCATGTTGTTTTGGTAGCAAGCGATGGAAACGGAGAAGGTTGGATATTGATGTGCGTAATTCGTTGTTCCATCTAAGGGATCGATATACCACATAAATTCGTTAGATTGATTTTCGAGTCCCGATTCTTCTGCCAAGATCGAATGATTGGGAAATTTGCTTTTTATTAACTTGATAATAGCCGCTTCAGATTCTTTATCTGCCACTGTAACTAAATCACTTGCTGAAGATTTTTGCTCATAAGAGGTAAGGGTTCCCCAATATTTTGTGAGGATATTACCCCCTGATTGAGCTGCTTCTAACGCAATTTCAACGATTTCCGACGTCATAAACTTGAATTTACATTTCTCAAAACAAGATTGCAAACGGTTTGTGGAAGAATTTTCCTCTCCATAATTTACTAAAGTTATTTGGTTTATAAATTACGTTTACACTCTTTTAATAAAGTGTTACTGATTAATTTATCCTCTAGGAGGGTTAATTATGGTTAAGGCACCTCTTGCAAAGAGACGGGCTACCCGTAAAAAAGCCGAAAAAGTGGAAAAAAATTCGAAACTCGGTAGCGGAGCCCGATTTAAAGCCATAGAAGCGGAAGCGAAAGCTTCTGGCGCCCGTAATCCCGCTGCTGTTGCGGCCTCAGCAGGTCGTAAAAAGTACGGGAAGACGAAAATGACCAAAATGGCAACAGCAGGAAGAAGGAGATAAAATTATGGCAACAGACACAAAACAAACAGACCCTGTTTGCGGAATGAAAGTAGATCCAAGTACAAACTTAAAAGCTGAATATAACGATAAAGAATATTGTTTTTGTTCTAAGCAATGTCAACAAAAGTTTCAAAACGATCCTGAAAACTACGCTGACGAAGAAGAGTAAGGATTAAGGCCAGAAGATTCTTCTGGCCTATTTATTTTATGAGATCTATTTGGAAAGGCGCTATCAGTTTTGGCTTAGTCAATATCCCCGTCAAGCTTTTCAGCGCGTCTAGAGCGCGTGAGCTTAAATTCAAACTTCTTCATAAAAAAGATCACTCAGAAATTCGATACGCTAAAGTTTGTAAATCGGAGGAAAAAGAAATTCCTTGGGAAGAAGTTGTTAAAGGCTATGAATATCGACCGGGTGAATATGTTGAAATGACAGATGAAGATTTTGAAAAAGCCGACATCAAAAAAAGTAAAACGATTGAAATCCTCGACTTCGTTAAAGAAGACGAAATTGATACCATTTACTATGACAATACCTACTATCTTGAACCTGAAAAGGGAGCGGGGAACGCTTATAATCTCTTAAGAGAAGCGTTAATTAAATCTAAAAAAGTCGCTGTTGGGAAATTCGTTTTTAAAACTCACGAACATTTAGGGGTTGTTAAACCCTACGGCAAAATTCTCATCTTGCAACAGCTTCGATATGAAGAAGAAATAGTTTCTATTGATGATATAAACGTTCCTAAAGAAAAAGATATCTCTAAAAAAGAAGTCGAAATGGCTTTAAAGCTCATTGATCAAATGACAAAAGGTTTCAAAATAGAGAACTATAAAGACACATATAATGAAGAAATTAAAGAAATTATTGAGAAGAAAGCGAAAGGAATGAAGCTAACGTCTGGCAAAAAAGGCACTACAAAATCTACAAAAGTTCACGACATTATGAGCTTGCTTAAAGAAAGTTTAGCAAAAGAGAAGCATCATGAACGCCGTAAAACTGCGTGAGTATCGCGAAAAGCGTGATTTTAAAAAAACTCCCGAACCCTCTAAGAAATCAAAAACTTCAAAAGTACTCCATTTTGTCGTCCAAAAACATGATGCTAGAAATTTGCATTATGATTTTAGACTTGAACATGAAGGAGTGTTACTAAGTTGGGCCGTTCCTAAAGGTCCTTCAAAAACTCCAGGTGAGAAAAGGCTCGCCGTTCATGTGGAGGATCATCCGCTTGATTATCGGACGTTTGAAGGGGTGATTCCAAAAGGCAATTATGGGGCGGGAACAGTTGAGATTTGGGATGAAGGAAATTATCTTGCTGTTGGAGCTACAACAACTGCTGAGTCCGAAAAAATCATTACCGCCGGAATGAAAAAAGGACATATCGAATTCATTTTGAATGGGAAAAAAATGAAAGGGCCTTATGACCTAGTTAGAATGGATGAAAAAAACTGGCTTTTGATCAAAAGAAAGTCATGAAAGCCTTCAAACCCATGTTGGCTAAATTAATTGATGCACCTTTCGATGATAAAGATTGGATTTTTGAAATCAAATGGGATGGTTTTAGAGCCATTGGGATAAAAAATAAATCCGTTGAACTTCTGTCCAGACTCAATAATTCCTTAAATTCTCGATTTAAAATTATTGCCAAAGAGCTTGAAACGATTAAAGGGGAGTTTGTTGTCGATGGAGAGATTATTATTCAAGACGAAGAGGGTAAAGCCCGATTTCAACTGATTCAAAACTATCAAACGACTCAAATAGGAACGCCTGTTTATTACATTTTTGATCTTTTATATTTAAACGGAAAAGATCTTAGAAGTTTGCCTCTCTTAAAAAGAAAAGCCCTCTTGAAAAAGCTTTTAATTGGAAAGCACCCCCATATCAAATACAGCGATCATATAGAGGAAAAGGGAAAAGCATTTTTCAAGGAAGCAGTAAAGAAGGGCCTTGAAGGCATAATGGCGAAACGAAAAGATAGCGCTTATCAAAGCTCCCGATCTTCCGACTGGTTAAAAATTAAATCAAAGATGCGCCAAGAAGTTGTAATTGGAGGATATACCGCTCCTCGAGGCGGAAGAAGTTATTTTGGGGCTTTATTGGTAGGGATATTTAAAAAGGGCGATTTGGAATATTGTGGGCATGTAGGGACAGGCTATGATGAGAAGCTGCTTAAAAGTCTATACAGTGAAATGGTAGAGCTAAAATCCAAGGAATGCCCTTTTAAGATAAAACCCAAAGCAAACAGTCCTGTTACTTGGGTGAAACCTAAGCTTATTGCAGAAGTGGCCTTTCAAGAATGGACAGAGGAGGGGATTATGAGACAGCCTGTATTTCAAGGTCTTCGTGATGATAAGAAGCCTAAGCAAGTAAATAAAGAAGAAGCTGCAGTTTCCAATCCCTCTAAAGTTCTGTGGCCGAACGAGGGGATTACGAAAGGGGATTTAATCCACTATTATGAAGAGATTTCAGAGTATATTCTGCCTTATTTGAAAAATCGTCCTCTCGTTATGCATCGCTTCCCCAATGGCATAGACAAAGAAGGCTTTTATCAAAAAGAAGCAGGGACTCATCTTCCAGACTTTGTGAAAACTTTTGCCGTTCAACATGAAGATAGAAAAATCAATTATATTGTCGTTGATAATGTAGAAACACTTCTTTATGTTGCAAATCTCGGCTCGATTGAGATGCATCCTTTTAATGCGACTTGTAAACATCTCCTGCAACCCGATTACCTTGTCTTTGATTTAGATCCGGAAGCCATCGATTTTGAAGAGGTCATTAAAACCGCTAATACTCTTCACGATTTTTTAGACGAATTAAATGTTCCCAATTACTGCAAAACTTCCGGCTCCCGTGGCCTACACATCTATGTGCCTGTCCATGCTAAATATGACTATGAAACAGTGCGTGAATTAGGGCGTCTAATTGCCTCTCTAGTTAACGAAAAGCTTCCAAAGATCACTTCCCTTGAGCGCAGCCCAAAGAAGCGCCAAGGCAAGGTCTATATCGACTATTTACAAAACCGTGAAATGCAGACGGTTGTAGCCCCCTACTCTGTGCGCCCCAAGCCCAACGCTACCGTCTCCACCCCTCTTGAATGGAGCGAAGTAAAAAAGGTCTCGACCCCAAGAAATTTACCATTGAAACAGTCCCTTCCCGCCTTAAGAAAAAAGGCGACATTTTCAAAGAAATTCTAACGAAGAGCGTGAATTTCAAAACTATTCTAAAGCGTATTCAAAGTTAACTTTTTGCATGGCACATAAGTCGGATACACTTCTCATACAATGCATATGGCGCTTTCTTATGGAATATTGCTCTCTAATGATTTACAATCGATTTTATCTTTACTTATAATTACGGTTTAATAAATGGCGCTTCTCAATGCTTCAAAGAAAATCAATATAATTACTCTTTTAGGGCAGAACAAAGAGCCGCTTTCATTTGAGAAAGCCTTAGGCGCCTTAGCGAGGTTATTGATGGAATCTCCTTTACAGGAGTTGGTGCAAACTCTAGCTGAGATTAGCAGCACATTGTATGATAAATCTTCGACTGAAGCGGAAAGTCATTTACGTAACCGTTTTTGTTCCAAACAAACCATTGAAGCTATCTGCCCTTCTGACGATGAGGAAATGGTTAATTACTTATTTCCTTATAACGCTCTTTATATCTTGAATACCCTATTGACTTTCAATATTAAACTCACTCCCCAAGAAGCTTCAGTTCATATTATTAATGTTTCAGAAGGGAAAGACTTATTGTCAGGCAGTCAGCAAAGCAATATTTTGCCCGTAGCAGAGATTTTTTTATTGGCCAATCAATTGATTCTTTACTTAGAGAAAGATTTGGAAGGCGTTGCATTTGATTATTCTAGAAATCGCGGTCAAGAAGAGGTCTTTACGGCTCTCTCAAAAGCAAAAAATCTCTATGACGTACCCTATTTCAATGAACAATTTAGGCTCCGGCTTGGCTATACAGTATCTCAATGGGAATCTTATCATTTTATTCTGTTAACCGCTGTGAAGGTTGCAAAACCAGCTAAAATCGAACTTGATGTTTCATTTGATAAAGTAGAAGACGAAGTTGATAGAATTCGCGTAAAAGATCTGGCAAAAAAGCTAACTGTTGAAGCAAAAGGTACGAATGCCACTCTTGAAGAGGTTTCTCGTATGTTATGGGACGATTTCATATTGGACAATCGGTGTAGAGGTAAGCCCTTTTTAAAGGTTGGTCAACGATACATTTGCGTTAGGCAAGACCTCTTAATTTCTTCAACAGGTAATTTCCCATATCACTATCTTTTTTCCTTGATGACTGAAGATGAAAAGAAAATCCTGCTTAAAGAGTTTGGCAATGCCTTTGAGAAACGATACATTCCAATGATCTCTGAAAAAGCATTCGATCAGCGCATCGAACTTTATACGTATAAAAGAAAACCGTATCGAGGAAATAAGCTAGAAGATTTATTTGTGTCTGTAACAGATCAGGCAAAATTAATCTTGGAAATAAAAAGCGGCCGAGCAAATGATGATGTTAAAAGAGGGGTTGAACAAGCCTTAATAGAAAAATACATTCATTTGAAAAGCTCTTCAGGAAAACCAAAAGGAATTATTCAAGCTCTGAAACAAGCTGCTAAGTATCGAAATGATGCTTTTTCGGGTGAGATATTCACAGGAATTATTTTTTATGACCTACCCTTTAATGAAAAATTCGATCAGTTAATCATCCGAGAAATCGAATCTACAGACGAGTATATAAAATATCGAAGCAAGCCACTTAATTATTCTCCAATTTGGATGGATGTTTTAGCTTATGAGTTACTGCTTGTAGCCGTTCAAAATGGCATTGACTTACACAGCATACTCAAAAAATTGTCTTTACAACCACCCTCAGAAACTCGACGAGAAATAGTACGTATTATGCAAGAAGCAGGGCTGAAGGTATCTGTCCACTCCCTGCACGAAAGGGTAGTCAAAGAACTCCAAGACCAATGCAAAGCAATGTTTGTTCCAGACCTTGCTGCAACAAAGTAGTCTCTAAATATTGGCTAACTGAAAATAAATAACGCAAACCTTGCGTTATACTGAAGCTGATTTTATGTAATTGAGTTCCCTAAACAAGGTCTTTGGGTGCCCAGTATTACATATTGATTCAAATGAGAGAGCGTACAATTTGTTCAAAATTGAGCCTGCTCAGTCTACCTGAAGGGTCTTGCGTTTCTAATTTTGACCAATCACTAGGCGAAGCGTTGTTAAACCATGTCTGTAGGTTTTTTTGGAAAGTTTTAAACCACTTTGGGTATTGCTTTGCCAACACTCTAAACTCATCTACAGCACGCTCTGAAAAATCCCCTAGCTGGGAAGCAACATACCAAATTCCATAAAGATCCTTAAGGCACTTTAAAGCACTTTTCCGTTTTGTAAAGGTAAGCCCTTTATGGAATATCCACGCTCCTGGTGTCACAACGTGCCCGACAACACCTGAGTGGGTATGGAACTGCAAGGTCGTCTGTAAGCTTAAAGTTAAGTAGCTGAGCGGTTGTGCTACTACACCTGCTATAACGACATTTTTATTTTTGTTGTTCCTAACAGAGTCGTCGGTCAAAAATTCGATTTCAACTTCTGCGCCTGCAATATCCTTCAGATAGGCTTCTGTCGCTGGATCGTCTAAATCTTTAAAAATATGTTTGAAACTAGCTTCTCGAAGGTAATTTTGAATGTTCTTTTTTGACACTTCGGGGATTTTTCTTGGAATAAGAGAATCGATATCTCTTGTTCCGACTGGAAGGTTTTTCAATTTTGGATCGCTTAAATAAAGCTTGTAGATAAAAAGGGCAAACCCACCTCCAATGACAACATAATCTCGCCATGGGCCGATCGACTTTAAGAATTCTGAAATGATTTTGTCTTCTTGATTAGATGTCATGACGATTTACTACTTTTATAAACACGCTTAAGCTCTGGAAGACGCTCCGCCATAAATTCTGCCTGTTCTTGTCCCCGCAAAGGGAAATGGTATAAATCCAAAAAAGTCAAAATGGAAGGGGCGACATTAAAGTCTAATCCTGAATCAGAAGTGTTTTTAAGCAAGCTTTTGTAGTAAGCTTCTATAAGCAAAACTTCATAGCCTCTTTCTTGAGGTTCTAAAAGTAGTTTTTTCTCAATTTGTGATCTTACCAAAGGATCAAGAACGTATAGTTCAAGAGTGTTTAAATTAGTGTTTTTATATCCATGCGCTTCAGCAGCAGAATGAAGAGCTAATGCTACCTTATTGCTTAAATTGGACTTTTGGATTGCTTCTAAAAGCTCTGCTTTATCTTGAAACCCTGAACGGTAGGTTCTCATTTTGCATTTTTTTACGATGCTGTAATGTTCTAGCCAGCCCTCAAGAAGGCGTTTGGGATCTTTCAAGAAAAACTTTTTGGCGGTCCTCACTCCTTCAACTTGCAAAATTCCTTTTAAAACTAAGGTCTCAAAAACACGCTGTACCGACCCAAGGCCTACCCCAGCTTCTTTAGACACATTTCGTACTGATAGCGCTCGATTCTTTATGCCTTCTCTCAGTAACCAATCAAGAACCAGGGCAGATTTGTCCGAATAGATATTCCCTTCAACAGGTTTTTCATTCGAGCACATCAAAAATCGACCTTTCATACGCCCTCCTTATCTGTTCCATATTTTGCACTGTTTAATATTTATAGAACAGTGTAAAATATGGAACAGCAACGTTCTAAGGAGAACGTTTAAAGAAACGAGGAGATTCTAATGACGAATACAATAAATTCTTCAAATCAAAAACAAATCAGGATGCCAGTGCCTGTCGATTCCTTAATCACCATTCTACATAATATTCAATTGAAAATCGATTCAGCTGCTGGTGCTGCAACAGCGCTAGAACTCAGGCTGCGAATTATTGCTCAGCTAGAAGAGAAAGTTCGAGATGAATTAAAGAAATTGACAAAAGACCCTTTTCATCAGGCGAATCTTAAACCTCTCATTTCAGCAGTTCTGGAAGTATTTCAAGATAAGCTTGATACAACCGAACAAAACATAATAAAACAATGCCGCCCTCCTCGCAATAAAACTGCACATGGCAGCTTTGCTGAGTTAATGATCGAACTAGCAGGAGAAGCCTCCGGTAGACAGCTTGATAATCGCACATTAAAACCATTACCTTTAGCAGAAGATGATATAATTGAAGGAGCAATATGCATCGAGAGAAATGGTGGCTTGGACGATTTTTCAAAATTAGCAAAAAGTGCGGCATCAATTCTTGAAGAAAAAATTATACGCCATCTAAAACCTTAAGGGTAATCGTATAGTGACTCACCTTTATGATAAAAACGTCGGCATGTTTCAACTTTTGCATGCGTTTTTATCATTAGCAAATCTGGCAAAATCCGTGGACCACTGGTGGACTAAATAGGGGCAGCAAGCCACGTTAAGTCACCTCAAATTGACATGGACGAATAGAGGTTTTTCCCTATATAGTGGTTGCTGTCAGCTACTGTAATTTGCGGTGGTTTAAGAAGAGGGAAGGGACTCATAATCTGTTGGTCCATGGTTCAAGTCAGGATGATCACTTTTTCTTTTTTTGACTTTAAAAGTAAGGGAGGTTTATTGCTTTACAGATTAGTTATCTGTTCGCGTGATACTCCTTGAATATTTAATTTTTTTAAGCGGGATGTGCGACCTGCCACTATTTCAATCTGGGATTTTGCTATTCCTAAGGTTTTTGCAAGAAAATTAATGAGGTTTTCGTTAACTGTTCCTTTTTCCGGAATTCCTCGTATTTTTATGACAAGACGATTTTCTTCCCAGCGTAAAATTTCATTTTTGGATGAGTTGGGAGTGATTTTGACTTCTAGAATCATTTCCCTAATAATATTAGAGAAATTAATTAATTGCCTTGATAAAGGCTGCTTGCGATTTTGCAATGTGATTAAACATATGACAGTACTACTCTTGAAGCAACATCGACTATTTTTTAGAACTGTCTCTTATAAGTAGAGCTTCGCGACCTTTCACTGACATAGCTTTAAAATATTGTTTTATAGGGCCTTTTTTGAAGCAATCTCGGATCTTTATCAAAAATTAATATTTCTTTCATATTCTCTTTAACAATTTATAGAATGATTACGTTCATAACAAAAACAAGGATTTTTTAAGTTTTTATGGCATACCCAGTTTATCCGAATGGCTTTGTCCCTGCGCCCGTTCCAGCCTCTGTATATCCACAACAAGCACAAGTAGGATCGGCTCCGTCCTTTGGTTCTACTACTTTTCAATATAGTCAAACGACTACTTCGTCAGGTCCAGCTCCGACTGTTTATCAATCCGTTTATCCACAAGTGCAGCAGCCAGCTTATACGCATGTTCCTGTTAAAGGTTGGGCTGAGATTTTTGGTGATGATAGAAGAGTGAAAGAAATTCATAGCGAGTTAACGGACTTAACTAGAGAAATTTTAGAACGTTACTATGATGCAGGTCCTGAGATGAAAACGTATTATCGTAAGCATCCTAAGCAACATAAAGTCCCATCCGCAACCATTATCAATTGCGACATGTCTGATAACAGTACGAATATCAACTCGTTTAACAATATTAACTCGAATAACCGTTCTTACAACAATTATGGTACAACCAACCATAGCAGCCGTAAAGAAGATAGCGATGCATCTACTAGAGTTTTAGTAGGTATTATTGCCGTAGTAGTCGGTGCAGTAACTGCATTCTTCCTTGGACGCGATATTCAAAAGTATAAGATTGCTAGCCGCGGTCAAGAACTTTTAGATGATTTAAGAGATGCAAGAGCAGAGACGAAAGGTCATATCAATGATAAAGATGCGGATGCATCGATTGCCGCCGGTCGTAAGTTCTTCAGCAAACTTAACAGCGATGTTAAGTGGTCGATTGCTACGAAAGCCGCATTAGTTGCTGCTTGCGTAATGGCGCTCGTTGGCGCGTTCTTCTGTCCTCCATTAATGATTGCAGGTTGCGCACTTGGTGGCCTTAGCATCATGGCAATTGCCCTTAACTGGGGATTGCAATGTGGAGATGACAAGTATATGGCTCGCCTCGCTCAAAGAGTCGTTGACCCAAGCAGAATGGCCGCCGCCGCCGCTTAATATTCTCTAGGATGGAACGCTCGTTCCATCCTAATCTCCTAATATACCCTCTGCGAACTCGTGCTAAACTTAAGAATTAAGCATTAATCGCTGCTATTAACTTTTTTCTCACAATTTCCGTTTGAAGTTGATGATTAGAGTTAACTTCTTTTTCAACCAATTCAAGCTGTTTATCCCGTCTTGATTTTTCCATACCGAATGCAGCAGCAGTAACTGCTCCTATAGGGAATGTAAAAAAGAAAACTGGCCCTAATAATGCTCCACTAAAACCGGCGGCACATGTGGCTACCAGTTTGATTGCACAATTTCTATCAAGACCAGCACTATATTGTTTTACTAAAGCCATATTTCCGTTGAAAAGAAGTTGCTCTTCTAGATTCGTAACTTTCCTTTGTTCGACAGCTAGTTTAGCTTGATTATCAGTTAGTAAATTTCTTGCCTGTACGACATCTAGGCGCCCTTGCGCTAGATTATTTCGTAAATCTAGCAATTCACCTTCGATTCGATTAATTTCATTTCTACCCTGAAGAATATCCCAATTAGCGCGATCTCTTACTGATCGTAGCCAGCATTCAGTTAATCTGTTGTATAAATTATCATCTTGTATGCTCGGACCTCTTAAAAGGTTATTGTATACATAATCAATGGATTCTTGTGTAAGAACGGTATTTTGATTTACCATTTCAATAAATTGATTTGCATAAGTGATAGGATTTGTCATTTAATGCCTTAATTAAAGTTCTGCAATAATATAGATTAATATTTAAAATCAAACAAGTTATATTGATTTATTAATTAAGCTTTGTTAAGCTTCTCGTCAATTTAATATTGGATTATATATATGGAACCTCCTATTGCAAGAAGACGACTCAGGCTTGAAACCCTTAACAATCTTGGTCAAATTGCTGGTGAAATTAGAGTTACAGTCATTCCAGGAGCAGCTCAGTTAAATCAACGTATACAAATAATAGATGCTCAAGTAGGTGAGCTATTCCCTCATGTGGAAGTTTTTGTAAATGAGGCAGCAACTCTAAAGTATGATGCTCAAAAAGTGAATGTTCAGGTAATTAAATTAGAAAATAAAGTTCAAATTTTGCAGCGTATGCAAGCAAGAATAACAGCTCAGATTCTTTATAAAATTGAATTGAATGGAAAAACTCTTGAATTGCAACAATCAAGTAACGGATTGCAGATTGCTGTAGGTATTGGTGGTGCAGTGGTTTGTTTAGTCCTTGTACCAACAGCTCCTATCCTTGCACCCGGTTTTTTGGCAGGTTTTATGCGAACTGTTTACAATGGCATATGTCCTAAAAAAACCAGCAGTCGTTTTTCACAGTTTTGTCAAGATCTGGTCGTTGGATTTGCATCGAGTGTCGCAACAGCGGGTTTAACACATGTAATAACCATCCCCTTACTTCAACAATTTACAAATAAATTAATGTGTAGAACTATGGCGCATTTGGCGGCAGATGGAGTAGTTAACATCACCGAAAAAGCTGTAAATCGAAATGCAAAAAAAATTACGGTTGAAAACGTAGGGTCTCGTGCACTTACTCACCTTATAGGAAAGGCTGCCGGAAGAGCATTTTTGAATTTGATTGATAAGCCTGTCGGCAAATTGGCTATCCTACATGCGAGTGTAAAAGGGGCCATTAAGTCGCTGGGTCGAAATCTATTTAATAATGCAGTGAACGAT
>JAGVJG010000122.1 GCA_020051235.1 Parachlamydiales bacterium
ACTCTTCTAAATGGAAAAGGTGGTGTCGGTAAAACTACGATAGCCACAAACATCGCTCATGCTTTATCTCTATTAGGTAAAAAAGTTTGCTTGATAGATGCGGATCCGCAGGGCTCCGTTAGGGATTGGCAGGATACTTCAGGGTGGGAAATCTTTCCTGTCATCGGGCTCGACAGAAAACAAACTTTAAAAATGATCCGCTCAGTAGTTAATGAGAAAGAATTCGATTATGCCATTATAGATACCCCAGGAAGAATGGCTGACGTTGTTGGATCTGCCGTTGCTGTTTCAGATAAAGTTATAATACCGGTTCAGCCAAGCCCATATGATATATGGGCCACGCATGACACTATTGAACTTATTAAAGCTAGGCAAGAAATTACTGATGGTAAACCTCTCGCTGCATTTGTCATTAGCAGAGCAATAAAAAACACCACTCTCGGGAAAGATGTTTTTGAGGCACTCGCAGAATACAGCCTACCAATTTTAAAGAACCCAACCACTCAAAAAATTGGATACGCAAGGGCAGCCGCTTTAGGAAAAACCGTTTTTTCAGAGAATATAAAAGATGCTTCCGAAGAGATAATGAAAGTAACCAAGGAAATAATAGCTTTAACTGAAACCACCTCTAACCAACATACTGTAACTGTGGCGAAAGGAGAAGCTTAATGAGCCTCTTAAAAGCAAAGACTTCTAAAACAAGAAACAGAAATATTGAAATTGAAAATGCTTTAATTGCGGCAACAGAAGAAGATATTAAGCGAATTAATGTTAATCTTCCAAAAAGTATCTATAAAAAATTTAAAGCAAAAACAAATCAAAATGAGATATCAATCAGTAGTCTCATCCGGCAATGGGTAGATGATTATATCTCTGAAGAAGGATAGCATTATTTACTCAAATACTCATATGGGTATATACTCATTCGGGTGTTTTATTTAAAGGGATTTTATGAACGATGAATCTATCGCCTCTTTTTGCAAAGAAGCAATTAAGATAGCAGCAATTGAACCTAAAGAAGCGGGAACCATTGGTTTTTCTGCAAGGTTTTTAGTTCAAACGACTTTGCCACATAGAGATCCAGGCGAGACAAATGCCTGGAGCAGAACAAATGGAAACCTTTCTTTAACGTTACAACCTGGGATTATTTCAGATGAGCATGGAAAACAAGTTTCGATAGGGCTTCCGTTTGGAAGCATCCCAAGGTTAATCTTACCTTGGATTTCAACCGAAGCCAAAAGAACTAATTGTAGGGAGCTAGATCTTAATTCCTCTTTGATAAGCTTTATGAAAAAGATGGGGATTTCATCGACTACAGGCGGTCAAAATGGCTCTATCCCACGATTTAAAGAACAGCTCTGGCGTCTTTTTAGCATGTCTATCTTTCTTCATGAGGGAAAAATATTAAACCCTGACGAATGCATGCTTAGTGGCTCACGCATACAGATAGCCAAAAGCTATAATTTATCTTGGGGTGGTAAAAAAACAAAAGAACTATCTTATGTTATATTGGATCAAGATTTTTTTGAGCGCGTTATCGACAAACCTATCCCGATCGATTTTAGGGTATTAAAAATACTTAGCAGCTCGCCGCTAGCATTAGATCTTTATTCATGGCTCACCTATCGTTATAGTTATTTAAACAAGAAAACATCCATTCCATGGAAAGAGTTAATGAAACAATTAGGCTCTGAGTTTGCCAGCTCCCCTCAAGGCATCCAAGGGTTCAAACGCGCCACCGTAAAAGCCCTGCAAAAAATAAATACGTTCTGGCCAATAAGTGCCGAGGTGAACAAAGATTTTCTTGTCTTAAATCATCAAAGCCCTCATGTTAAAAAGATATCGGTTATTCCAAAAAAAGTTGTTTAAATTAGATTTGAAGTATCGTCGTATAACTTTTTACATCTCCCTTAACAAGCCTAGAATAGGCTACCGGCAACTTATTTAGGTGAGTTTATGGACGTTACGGTATCGATGGAAATTAAAGATAAAGAGAAACAGTCAATGCAGGCACAAATGGAGCATGAAACCAGGTGAAAGCTTGGAAAAGATCCCAGAAACGCCCCTGCCGTATTGCGCGAATATGAGCTTTTTGGGCGAAGTGCCTCGCATGAGCTCATCGAACAATATTACGGGAGATGGGTGGGGTGGGCGAAAGGAAGCCTAAGCGACCACTTGCCCCGAAGCCCCCGCGGGCCGATCATCATAAGGAATCTGGCAGATCACTTCTTTTACATAAGAAGACGCCGTGCATTCCAAAGATAGATTCCTTACCATTTGGTCTGCGATATTTAAACCATTTAAATAATATACGGGGGTATTTCTTTTTCAAAAGTTTTGCTGCTGGAAACCCCACTTCGGCGATCAAAGATCCATTTTTATTTAAATATTTTTTAGCTTGCGACAGAATTTTATGAAGAATATCTAACCCGTCTTTTCCGCTTTCTAAGGCGATTTTAGGCTCATTTTTAAATTCTTCTGGGCATTTTTGATATTCACTGATAGATACGTAGGGAGGATTTGTAATAATTAAATCATACTTATTTTGAATATTGTCAAATAAATCACTTCGTATGCACCTAACTCTATCATTCAAAGAGTATTTATTAATATTGACATGTGCTACTTCTAATGCGGCATGGGAAATATCGGCCAAATCAACTTGAATTTAAGGAGCGCCAGTGTAATTCCTATACAACCAGAGCCTGCACACAGGTCTAAAACACGATTATTTTCCCAGTTGATTTCATTTAAAAAATCATTAAACCTAGTGCTCATGATAGAGCGTGGTACTAACACGTTTTCATTGATGTAAAATTTATACTCAGAATAGCTGGCTTCGTTTGTTATATATTCTACGGGGATTCTTTCAGAAATTCTTCTTTCGAATAATGATATGATTTCCGTCGCTTCTTTTTCTGTTATTTGGTCATTATTATTTTTGCTGCTTGCTCAAGGAATGATATACTAGATATTCTGAAGTGGCCAACAGGGAGCAATCCCCAAAAAAATGATGATGTAGCTTTTCTTTGCGCATCAACTTGTAACCAATGTGAATTATGTCATTAACAGTCGCATTACCTTTGCGACATGATTCTAAAAATGAAGTATATATTTTGTTTCTTTTTTCGTTTTTAGATAAGCAATATTGCATTTGGTTCTCCAATTTCACTATATGTCTTTCGAAGTGGTTAAGACTTTCGGATCCTTTACACCACCCCTTTCGGCGTGATCACTTATCCAGCAGGATATCATCACACAGATTGATTTATGTTATGAGACTTCATTTTCAAATTAAATCAACCACCTTTCTTGCCGCTTCTGAATCATGCTCTATGTATCGTTGAGTCGACTGAAGATTTGTATGGCCAGCAAGCCTCTGCACATCTCGCAGGCTTCCCCCCACTTGCACTATATTTTTAGCTAACCTTGTCACAAATGTTCTTCTCCCGCTATGTGAGGAGCACCCAGAAAAACCAAGCGCTCTGTAAAGGGTATAAAAAAAATTTACAATCGCTTGTGGGCTCAGTTTCCCCCCTCTTTCCGATCTGATGACGGGAAAATGAATTGTCTTACGGGATCCTTCATAAAGCTCAGTCAATGCTTTTTTAAGATCTTTATTGAGTGGGATCTCTCTTCCCGATTTACCCTTTGCAGCTTTATCCTCAAGCAAAATAAAGGATGAGATAGCACCCTCAGGATCGGTACACATACCCCATTCCAAATTGGCAATTTCTTTTGCGCGAAGACCGGCCTTTGTGGAAAGTAAGAAGATCACCTTATTTCTAAGAGGTAGTCTTGATTGTTCGATAAAGAGAAGTACAGTTCGTTCTTGTTGGGTAGAAAGGATCTTCGCTTGTCTTTGTAAACTCATTTTATCGCCGGACTCATTATAATTATATGTTATTTTTATTATTTTATAACAAGTTTTCATTATCTATAAATGGATAATTCCCGAGAGGCCCCATCATTACTGAACATATTATATTTTGTAAATTTTATAATTAGTTAAAATTAAGCGCCCTTACAAACTTACAGAGGCATGTATATACAATATCGCATCTTGTCTGTTAATTGGCTTTTAACGCTTGACACCCGGAACGTAACGGGTTACACTCTATAAAAGACTGGGATGCATCTATGATAAAAAGCTTTCGGCATAAAGGATTGGAAAAGTTCTATCTCAAAGGAAACTCGACCAAGATACATCCAAACCACGAGAGGCGCTTGCGCCTGATTTTGGCTCGCTTAGAGGCCATTCATAAACCAGAAGATATGAGGCTGCCAGGCTTTGACTTTCATATCTTACGCGGAGACAAGAAGGAATATTTCTCCGTGAGCGTCAATAAAAATTGGCGTCTTATTTTTAAATTCGATGGGACAGATGTTTATGATGTGGATTACTTAGATTACCACTAATGAGGAACAACTTATGATGCACAATCCTCCCACTCCTGGTGAGTTTATTCGAGAAGTTTGCTTAGAGCCGCTGGGCTTGACTGTTACCCAAGCTGCCAAAGATCTGGGAGTAAGCCGCAAGGCACTATCAGAACTGCTTAACGGTAAAGCAGGAATTAGTCCCGAGATGGCTTTACGCTTGGCAAAAGCCTTTGACACGACCCCTGAAAGTTGGCTTACCCAACAAATGCATTACGATTTATGGCAAGTCAAACAGAAGATAAAAGATTTGCATGTTCGAAAGTTATGGGCTGGCACGAAGGCGGCGTCGCGCAAAGAAGATCCACGATAAGAAAACCATAAGCTATGGGCCCCAGTCGTCATCTTCGGCTTCTCGTTGCGCATAAACTTCGCTGAGGTTTTGACCGGCAGGTTCTTTCCCTTTGTTAGTTTTTGCAATTGGTAAGCGCTGGGTGACCGCATTTGGTGCTGAGAGTAATCTGGCTTTTCCTTTGAGCACAGAGTGGAGCCAACCCGTTAACAATCCCTTGTGCTTTAAGATGGCAACAGGGATATCTTCTCCCGCTGAAGCTGCCAACCTCAGAGCAAACTTTCTTTGCTTCTCTGTGCTTGGCTCTAAATTGAAATCATATTTTTCTCTGAGGTAATTTTCCCATGTACTAAATTCTTTTAACCGCAAATTAAGCTCTTCTTCCAAATCTCTCATTCCATCGTTCATTTCATCAAGCAAGGCGAGCTTTTGAAATACGGAAGTTATTCTTTTAGCTTCCTCAAAATCTTTTTCTCTTACCCAAAATCGCAGCTCTTTTATCCCCTGCTCTTTTCGTCTCGCCCTTAGCAACAACATCCTGCTCCTGCTAGACATTCCCGGCCCCTTCCACCAATAAAGAAAATTGTGACTCACTATAACATGGTGTCACGCGTTCGCCAGAACGTGTAGTGTGCGCCCTTCGCTTCTCTTCGGGCCTCTTGGTTTAGATTGATCTAGTCGACTTAAACATCTTTTATTTCTACTTCCTGTAGAAACCCTCGCGTTGCTCGGTTGCTGGATTAACGGCTTCTGGTTAGCCCGTCACATTAAATTTCCTCTAGCGCTCTACAAGCCCCTTAAATCGAATTCAAGGGGCTTGGCGGGGGAAGAATGATGAAGTCGCCTCATAGCGCACTGGGGAGCCAAAGAGAGCTAGCCCTTTTAGGGCGTAGCGATAAGGCGAGAGAGAGCTCCGCTCGAATTGAGCCTGCTCAGCAAAAAAGCCGAGTAGGTTTTCTAAATTAACACATCCTATAACCCTAATCTTCCCTTTTATTACCTTTTATTAATCTTGATCCTTTTAGGCGGCTGAGAGCCCTAGAGCCCCGTGGCTTCCCGCGCGCATTAAGGGAGGGATTGACGGTAACAAGGGAAAAAATTACTATGACTCCTCAAATGGAAGTGTCGCGAACGCGAATGTTGGAAATTTTATGGATAAAAATCCCCTGGTAGTTAAGTCTAACGCTCTTATCGAAGCCTCCTATCGGCTCAGCTTAAACGAACAAAGACTCGTACTGGCCTGCATTTCTCAGGTTCGTCGAGATGAACCAGTCACTGACAAAATCATGTATTCAATATCCGCCTCTGAGTTTGCCAAGACCTGTGAAATCGATCCAAAAACAGCTTACAGGGAATTGCAGTCAACCGCTCTTACGCTCAAGCGTCGAGAGGTGCGAATAACACGAGAGCCTAATGGAGGAGGAAAGCACAAAAAGACCCTTGTCGCCGGCTGGGTTCAGAGTATTGAATATTCTGACGGGGACGGTTTGGTAAGCTTAAGATTTAACCATGACATCCTCCCATACTTGTCCGAATTGAATCAATGTTTCACTAGCTACAAGCTAAAGAATGTGGTTCGCATGTCTAGCTCCTACGGGGTGCGTATTTACGAATTACTAATTCAGTGGAAGGAGTTAAACAGAAGAGAGGTTTCTATCGAATGGCTACGCAACACTTTAGCTCTCGAAAAGAAATACAGCGCAATTAAAGATTTTAAAAAATATGTTTTAGAACCTGCCATAAAAGATATAAACAAAAATTCTGACCTCTGGATTAAATGGAAGCAGAAAAAAACTGGCCGAAAAGTTACACATCTAATTTTTCAGTTTGGCATCAAAAAAACACAATCTCAAAAATCAGAAATCAAAATTCAAGGAGTTGGAAAATCTGTTATTGAGAAAAATGCTCGACCAGGAGAAACCTATGAGCAAGCCGCCTTAAGAATAAAAAACAAAACTCTCGAGACGGCATAAAATTATTGATTAAATTCCGGATGAAGTGTGTCTACAAGCCCTTCTGCGCCTTCTTTGATAAGCGTGCCTGCTGTCCCCATGTAAGCCCCATAGCCAGCACCAGCAATAGCGCCGACTGGCCCCCCCGTTACAAACCCCATAAAACCCCCAGTGATAGCTCCAAAAACCGCTCCGCCAACAACTTTAAGAAAGCTTGCTCCCCCTGATATAGCGCTCAGCTCTGTTTCGCTTAATTCTCTCATCATGATAATCTCCCTTTAAGCAGCTCGATGAATGATGAGTTAGATTAATATGAAAAACTTATATTTTAAAGTTTTTAGAATACTTCTCTCCTTGACGTTTTTCTTTACGTTCTGGATTGGAGCAAACTACCTAACCAGTATCTTTACTGGAGAAGAGCCTTTTTACTTAAAAAAAATCGGTTATGCATTATTTATGGCGATCGTGTTTACTTACTTCACAGACTGTGGCGCCATTTTTGGAAAAATGGTCATAAAGAAAAAATAACTTTCTATGCAAACCGAAGGGCGCACACTATACGTTCCAGCGAACGCGGGAGGGGCAAAAAGAAAATTTAATTGTCCTCTAGCGCATCCAATGTGTAGTGTGCGCCCTTTGTTCCTCCGGTCTTTTTTGTCGCTCAGCTTAATCTTGTCTTCCTTAATTATTTTTATTACTGCTTTTTGTTAGCGCTCCCCTCGCGTTGCTCGGTCCCCGAATTATTGTCCGCAACTGTCCCGGATCCCCAGATAGTTCTGAAATACCGAATAGCTCTCTTAGAAATGAGGAAATAAAATAAAAACCAAAGCGGTTCTAGGCAAGATGCGTCGGGCCACGCTAGACTCTGAAGAATCTGACATTCGTAAGCCTAAGTCAAAAGCTGCGAAGACATTTTACGTAAATTAGTAAAAGAACATATTTAATTGTATTGTTAATTTTAAGGACGAAAAAAATGAGAGCGTTGAGCTTAGCGGAAATGGAAGAAATTTCAGGTGGCCGATTCAAATTTCACTTTAATATATTCCAAGCTGTATCTACCCTTGCCTTGGGTTTTGTAACTGCCGGTCCTGCTGGTGTGGGAATGGCAATATGTGCTTTAGTTGCTACGCAGGGGCTTGGTCAAACACACGATATGGCTGTAACTGAACTAGGTATGGAGCCCTTGCAATGAAAATATATCAATCTGTGTTATTAGTTTTCGTAACAATGTGGGCAATAGGTGATATGTCTGGGGCTTCTCATTTTGAGAATGCCTCTCTCTCGATATGCATGGCGATTGCAATGGCAATTAATGAAAATGCGCACAAGCTTATTTGGAGCAAAATAAAGTCTCTGGTACGCTCCTAAGCGAACTATCGGGGCCGGACCTCCACATGCTCGCAAAATTAACAAGATAGATTGATTGATATATTTTTGTAGTAATTTATTTCCTGCCTTGGCTAGTTTGCTTACAAACAATAGATATAATTCGAGCCCCAACAATGGCGAACCTTATAAAAATATATTTTTCTCTATTAGCTGGGGTCTTGATAGTCTACTCAAATCTATTTGAGTTTTTTAAACTAACAAAAATCAAATAAATAACTGAATGGTTATTTTCATCGCGTTGTTAGGTGTTTAGGCTATCGCCTTTTGGTCACAGTTGTCTTTGTTTAACTACGCTGCAATGGCCTAGAATGGTTTAAATCAAGAAAGGAGCAAATGGCTGGATGCGATCGAAATCATCCTGGGGGCCATTCCATGAGGCTTTCAGTCAAAAATACAAACATTTCTTTATGTTTTAAAAGCCATAGAATTTTATTGTTCATATGTTAGTCGAGCAGCTACTCTAGCTTGCCCTGCAAAGCCAAAAAGAGCAAGCGTAGCGAAGCGATAAGTCGAATTAGCGTCAAAGACGAGTAATGAGACTGACCGACAAACCAAAGACTAGGTTTTCCCCGTTTTCCACAGAAATAGCCTCCTAAATACAGGATCTTTAAATACAGGTATATATAGGAGGGCCGAGCGAGCCTTACTGGCACTAAGGCTCGCTGCGCTGCGGATAGACCAAATATGCGTGATAGATAGACCAAATATGCGTGATATTGTAAAAAAAAATAGACCAAATATGCGTGGATAACTTTTTTTATCCACAGAGTTAATTTTATAAATCAATCGTTGAGCATTTGAGTAAATGAGTAAAAAATAGACCAATTATGCGTAAATGCATAAAAAACATTCCATTAATGAATAATTACTTTGATAACCTCATTAGGCGGATAACTGTATCAGATCAAAGCCAATCGCCCAATTTTGAGCAAAAAACAGCAACCCCAAAGCCATCTCTGCTTTGTATTCCTTTCTTAAAGATTAGTTTTTCGGTTAAATAACAATTATCCACGTACGCATATTTGGTCTATTTTTTACTCATTTACTCATATGCTCAAAAAGCTACACACCACCATTTAAAAAAATAATTGTGGAAATGAGTAAATAAGTATTTTATCATTTACTCATTTGAGTAGTCAAAAGGGAGCAAACTAATGGAAATATGTACTCTTCTAAATGGAAAAGGTGGTGTCGGTAAAACTACGATAGCCACAAACATCGCTCATGCTTTATCTCTATTAGGTAAAAAAGTTTGCTTGATAGAT
>JAGVJG010000061.1 GCA_020051235.1 Parachlamydiales bacterium
CATTAATCAATGCAGATCGAAAATCTAATTTTACAATATTTAATTGCTGAGTTCTAATCTCGCGGGCTTTTTGTTGACCCCATTCTGCTTCAGTATTAAATCCACGACCTTTAAACAAACCTATAATTCTGAAA
Source organism: Parachlamydiales bacterium (assembly GCA_020051235.1). Classification (GTDB taxonomy): domain Bacteria; phylum Chlamydiota; class Chlamydiia; order Chlamydiales; family Parachlamydiaceae; genus CAZABG01. The sequence continues at coordinate 135 of JAGVJG010000061.1, forward strand.
AACAATTTCGTGATGAAACAGTTTCGGCTGTCTTTCAAACAAGCCATCTCAAGTTTTTTTGCAAACTCTAGTTTTCCACTAACACCGAGTAACTCAATCCCCGACTTTCTTTCCCCATCCGCCGTGCTTTGCGCTTTATCCCACATTCTAACCACATCTGAAATAGTAGGATTATCTCGAGCCGCCGCTTTTTTGACTTTTATAAGTTCGGCATCAAATTGAGGTGTATTCCAGAGGGTATCGGGAATATAGGCTCTAGGGTCTCTTTCTCGACCCATAAACTTAAGAATACGCTGGTAATCGGTAGGATTGTAAAGTGACATATAAAAATTATAAGGTAATAATGTTAAGTTTATATTAAGAACTTGCCCGGGGTACTCCCCGAGCAAGTTAATTCAAGTTATTTAAGGTTATTTGAGAGCTGCAAAGCCTCTTCTTTAGTTAGTACAAAGAGTGCCCTATTTGAGATGAGCGCCCCATAGTTATCAATTAACGCCCTAAGCTTAGGAAAGTTTTTATCCTTAAGCAATTTCTGGATAGAGAACTCAACTAAGAGTTGGATATATTTATCTTCTTGACCCGAATTCCCTGTCACTCTTGGCATTTCCATAAACTTATCTACAATACTTTGAGCAAGTGCATAGGACCTGATTAGGTTGCCTTTGAATTCATTACTATCAAAAATTGTAGAGTTATTAAAAACATCTGCAATCACATCATATACTTGTGCATAAGGGTTTTTAGTCTGAGATATTAGGTCTCGGAAAAGAATTTGTCTATTAACGCTCAAGAGATCATAGAAGGCAAATTTGGTGCATGTGAAAGACGTTCCTCTTATTTTATTGAAAAACGCCTTATTCATTACATCGGTAAAATCGGCATCGCTTAAGGAATCAATTCTATCTACTAGTGTCTTTGTCAATTGCTCGTCAGAATCTATAGTCTTATTGAGTTCTTTTATTAATCCGGACTTTCGAGCAGAAATGAGCGATTGAGCTCTTTCTACGCCATATTCTCCAACTGTATTAAAACCACGACCTTTTATAAGACCCATTAAGCGCATAAAAAACTTGGTGATAAAGCAGCTGCTGCTATCAACAACGCTTATTTCTTTCTTAGAAATTTCTTCTAATTTAGCGCCAATTTTTCCTTGATTTTCAAAGGGAATCGAATTGTTATCTAAAATCGAGATAACTTTTCCGACGGAAAGATTAATATTTTTCTTATCTGCTTGATAAGCTTGAGTTACTTTGACTAACTCGGCTTTAAAGGCGTCTCCCTTCAATCCTGAGTCTTTTAAATAACCTATGGGATTAAGCTGTACACCAGAAAATATATATAACTGATGTAAATCGGTGGGTTTATAGTAAACTGACATTTTTTATATCCTATGATTTATTAAATTTTATGCCTTGATTCTCAAGAACTGTTAATTCTTCAGGACTTAAAATAGGCGTTAACTGTGCAATAATCTTCTTGTAGGGTTCAACAAAAGAAGGTTTGAATGAACCATTCATTAACTGACCTCTAATTGACATTTGAAGAAGCAAACCAAAATAGTCCTGTTCGTGCATTCTGAATCCAGGGAATTTCTTATTATACCAATCAAGAATGGACTTTTGGTCTTCCATAAATTTATGAGCAAACATGCCTGCTCTTTGATAAACAGTTTCAAGAGCCTCTTCGGACGACAATAGTGCAGCACCGTCCACATCCACAATCTGTTCAAACCAATCACTGCGCTCTAAAATCAATTTGAAAAACAGATCGAGTTTCTCTGCTCCTAAATATTCAATAACATGAAATTTAGCAGGATGAAGATTATTAGCACCTTCAACATGATTGAAAAAAGACATCTCAAATAATGACTTAAAATCATTAACAGATAGTTTATTTACGATTTGATAAAAATAAGGAGGCAAGCCATTTTGAGGATTAATTAAAAAGCTTTTGATATCCATTTTTACATGATCAAGTTGTTGTTTTCTAATTTGACGCGCTTTTTGTAAACCCCACTCGCCTTCAGTCTTAAAACCACGTCCTTTAAATATTCCCACGATTCGGAAAAATAGCTTAGTGATGAAACAATCTCTGCTATTTTTAAGACATACTTGTTCAAGTTTATTGGCCAATTCTAGCTTTCCATCGATACCGAGACGTTCAAGTCCTGTTGATTTGTCCCATATTTTAACAACGTCTGTGATGCTCAATTTATCGTTTTCTGCAGCTTTTCTAACTTTAGAAAGTTCTAGATTATACTCAGGTTTACCGAAGAGTTTTATAGGGATATAATGTTCCGGATTATCTGGATAACCCATAAAATTTGTAATTCTTATGAAATCCGTAGGCTTATAGTAAACAGACATATCAACTCATTTTAAAATTTATATGACATCATAACAAAATATTGTAAACGCAGTATTAAGATGAATTAAAATAATAATTTTACAAAACTATATAGTATAAGAATTATACTAGGAGAGGGCTTATTTAGACAGCTTTTGCCACTTTAGCCTCTTCAAGGCTGGGTAGTCTTCTAAACTTTGATATTAGCGCTGTGAATATACTGCCCGCAACAATTACAAGAATGAAGCCAACCAATATGGCATCGGCCCCAATCATAATGGTTTTTCCGATATTCGTTTGCTCTTGCTCAGGGATGATTTTTGAACCGATAAGATTGGTGAAGTAGAATATCCCCGTCAGCGTGCATAAGGCGAAGGATAATTTTGCGCCCATTTTTACCGCATAATATTTTCGTATCGATCCGGAGGGCAATATATCTTCATATTCAGTAGGTGCTTTTGCTTTATCCTCTATTGCCCAAGCCTCGTAATCTTCTTTAATTTTAGACCCCGTTTTAATCGCTAAAAGCGGGAAAAAATAGAGCGCGCTTAATGAAAGAGAAGAGCCAACCAGAACGTTTAAAGGGGCAAACGATGAGTTTAACGTAAGCTTACCTACACAATTACCAACTATTAAAACGCCCATCAAATAGGCAGCTCGATGGCCATTTTCAAGTAATTGAATAGCAATTTTTCTTCGAATTGAATCAGGAGGATAAGAATGGTTAATAGCATCTACAATCAAAGGTTTAACTTGATCCCATCTATTAAATAGGGGCATACCGGCCGTCACCATAAAACTCTCCTGTCTTACTTTTTGATATCATAAGAAAAGAGTCTTTGGCTAGTTTTTATCACCGTATTTTTGAATTATATCTTTTGAAAGCTGCATGACTTCTTGATGCAATCGATCATATTTATGGCCGGCCTGTTGACTTAACAACCACTTTTGAGTGAGGCAACATACCATCTGAGCAATCTCAGATTTTTCAAATGGTTTTTTCAGAATAAGAAAATTATCATTGTAACCTAGCTTTTCTACAATTGATTCCCACGAATATTCTGAATAGGCACTACAAATAACCACTTGTAGATCAGGATCTACGTTCCACAGCCTTTTTGTGGTTTCTACTCCATCCCACCCGATAGGCATAACGATATCCATAAAAACGAGCGTATATCTTTTATGGCCAGGCTGGCTGTAGCATTTTTCCATCATGGCAAGAGCTTGAGCTCCATTTATCGCTGAATCAATCTCATATTTAATCTTTGGGACATATTGAGTCGATTTGGATTCAAACATTTGATTTTTAATTACTTCTAAATCCTGAGACTTCTGATCACTTATAGAGAGGATCTTACGTAAATCGTCATGAATAGCTGGATTATCATCTACAACTAGAATATTAATGGGTTCAGAGGGCTCTAGCATACTTCAGCATATTACATACTAAACAAAAAAAATCAAGGACTGCTATGAAAGTGGGGCAAAAAAACTGGACGCCTAAAAGTGGATGGAAAGATATAAAATTCAATGAGCTTAACCCTCATTTAGTCCTTGTGTTCGGCGAGAGATTAGTCTTAGAAAATCCCGAGCGATTTATTGAACTTAAAGAGATATATCCAAACTCAAAAATCATACTGGTGTCGACCGCGGGAAATATTGAAGGAACAAATTTAAACGATCAAATAACCGCTACAAGCCTTTCTTTTGAAAAAGATTCCTCCATTCAAATCAGCAAAATCAATATTGAGCTAACGGCGAATAGCTATGAAGCGGGAATTGCGGTTGCAAAAAAATTAAAAGTGAAAGATCTAAAACATATTCTTCTTTTGTCAGACGGACACTTAGTAAATGGATCTGAATTGGTGAAAGGGCTTTTATCAGTTTTACCGAAATCTGTCACCGTTTCCGGGAGCCTTGCTGCGGACGGAAGTCGATTTGAAAAAACAATCGTAGGTGAAAACTCCCAGCCTAAAGAAGGAGAAATTGTTGCGATCGGCTTTTATGGAGAAAATCTAAAATTTGGTTCAGCTTCTTATGGAGGTTGGGATCCCTTCGGAATTGAACGCAAAATAACAAAAGCAATCGACAATCGTTTATATGAATTAAACGGAAAGCCCGCTTTAGATTTATACAAGCAATACCTGGGAGAATATTCTAAAAACCTTCCTAGCTCAGCACTCCTTTTCCCCTTAGCCGTAAAAAAGAAGGCAGATTCTCCTTATATTGTACGGACTATTTTAAGCATTGATGAAAAAGATAAAGCTATGGTTTTTGCAGGAGACATCCCTGAAGGAGGATATGCCCAATTGATGAAAGCTAACTTTGACAGATTAATTGATGGAGCATCTCAGGCGGCCCAACAAAGCCTTAATGAATTAGGCACAAAACCCGATTTAGCCCTTTTGGTAAGTTGCGTAGGGAGAAGACTCGTTCTCGATCAAAAGGTGGAAGAGGAATTGGAATCTGTACATGAAGTCTTTGGAAATGACACTTTACTCACAGGATTTTACTCTTATGGAGAAATATCTCCTGCCGAAGATAAGTTTTCCGATTTACATAATCAAACCATGACGATAACCGCCATAAAGGAAGTATGAAATTCAGTCCTTTGTTACAAAGGCAAATTAAAAAATTTCTAGAAAACATAAACTTGGACGAATTAAGTCCATTTCTTGAAGCCGTTAATCAATCCTACATTCATTTTGAAAGAGACAATCAACTTTCACAACAATCTCTTGCGATTTCATCCAAAGAACTCCAAGGACTCGTTTTAGAAAATGAGGATAGCAAAAACCGTTTAAAAGCAATTTTAGACGCTGCCTCAGATGGAATTTTAGTTATTGATAAATTAGGCGAAATCGAAGTATTCAATAAAGCTTCTTTGTCCATTTTAGGGTATACACAAGAAATCATCCCAAAAAACATATGCGAAATCGAAGGTTTAAATAATATCAGCACCTCAAATGAACATCTAATAGAAACAAGTATTTTACAACCTGATGGAAAAACGATTTCACTTGAAATATCTACTTCCGAGTTAAATCTTAATGAAGAAATATTGCATATATTTGTCCTAAGGGACACATCAACGAGAAAGCAAGCCGAGAAAAAGATGGCTCTTCGCCATCAAATCACATACATCTTATCGAATGCGAATGAACTTAATGTGGCTATGCCACAAATTTTAAAAGCATTTGCAGATGAGTTGCCTGTTCAATCAATTATATATTGGGATGAAAACAAGATTGATCCGGAGCACGCTTTCAATGCTCCTTCTTTTCGTTTTAAACAACCGGTAAAATTTAGAAATATGGAGCCTCAATTCCTAACTTTAGGACATGGGGACCATTATCGAACTTCTCTGGCTATTCCTATTTATACAGAAGAAACTTTATTTGGTATGATTGAATTATTGTCGGATAAATATCCTCAGCAAATTCATTTTGATTTTAAAATTCTACAGGACATAGGTGCAGAAATCGGCCTGTATATTGAACGACAAATTGCACAAGAAAGAGAACAAAAACTTCAATCCGCGTTAATTGGAGCCGCTAAACAAGCGGGAATGTCCCAGGTTGCAAATTCGGTCTTGCACAATGTAGGCAATGTATTAAATTCGGTAAATATTTCAGCAACCCTCATACAAGAATCTTTCGATAAATCGGAAATGCATCTGCTTTCAAACTTAGCTGAATTAATCGAAAATCACATTTCAGATTTTCCCAATTATGTGGAAACCGATCCAAAAGGAAAACTAATCCCACAATTCTTACTTGAACTTAATAAAAAGTGGCATGAAGAACATTCCACTTTCCAAAAAGAGATTAAATCCCTTGCTGATAACATTCACAACATTAAGAATATAATCAAATCCCAACTGACTATTAGCAGCATTGGAACATCCGAAGAAGAAGAAGTGTCACTTTCTCAATTAATTGATGATATCCTTAAAATGAAATCTTCAGAGATAAAATCGCAAAAAATTCAAGTCATAAAAAAGGACGAAACAACTCGCGATTATTTACTGAATAAGACGAAGCTTAGTCAAGTCTTAGTCAATCTAATAAACAATGCCATTGATGCCATTTCACATGTTGAAGACAAGATACTGACCATTGAAGTAAAAGAGGAAGATAACAAACTATTAATCACTTTTAGAGATAATGGTTGTGGATTTAATCCCACTCAAAAAGATTCCCTCTTTACATACGGATTTACAACAAAAAAGGATGGTCACGGTTTTGGTTTACATGGAAGCCAAGTTTTAATGAGAGAAATGAATGGAAGCCTTTCGGCTTCCAGTCCAGGAATTAATCAGGGAGCAAGTTTTACAATCAGCTTGCCTTTGAAGCCTTAGCTTCTTGCTTTAAAACATCAATGAATGTTTTCGTTTCAGATATAACAACCGATGAGAGAGCGGCTAATGCAATTAAGTTGGGGAATGCCATCAATCCATTGAAAATATCAGAAATCTTCCATACGACTTCAAGTTCCAAAATAGCCCCTGGAATAATCACTAAACAAAAAAGAATCCTATAAGGAATAACCGATTTTTCTCCGAAGAGATATTCAACACATTTTTCGCCGTAGTAAGACCAGCCGATTAAGGTTGTAAATGCAAATAGAATCAGACCGATAGTGACAATGTAGCCCCCCCATGAAAAGACGGAGTTAAAGGCTAAAAGTGTCATCGATGCCCCATTGATAAGCTGTCCATTAGCATTCACCATGCCAAATACATCTGTAACTCCAAGAACAAGACCTGTCACCGTACACATAACGATCGTCGCTAAAAAGCATCCTGTCATGGAAACGAGAGCCTGCCGGCCAGGTAGATCAGTTTTAGCAGCAGCCGCTGCAATAGACGCGGTTCCAAGGCCCGCTTCACTCGTCATTAAACCTCGGCTTACGCCCACTTGAAGAGCCATTAAAACAGACGCTCCTAAGAAGCCTCCAAATGCCGCTTGGCCCGTAAAAGCATGGCTAAAAATTTGCCAAAGGGCTTGTGGAATTCTATCAAACTTCATCAAGAGAATTAAAGCTCCCCCGCCGATATAGAGGATGGCCATAAAAGGGACGAGAAGAGATGCAACTTTACCGATACTTTTAATACCGCCCATTAAGGTTAGGCCTGTAAGTATAGCCACCACAACACCTGTAATAGCCGGATCAATATTAAACATGCTCAACATAACATCGGCAACGGAATTCGCTTGCAGCATGTTTCCGCCGCCTAATGCTGCAATTGCACCAAAAAGAGCAAATGCGCCGGCGAGCCAATGCCACTTTAAACCATATTCAATAAAGTACATGGGCCCCCCGCACATCTCGCCTTTTTTATCGACGGTGCGGTATTTGACAGCCAAAATCGCTTCCGCATATTTCGTTGCCATTCCGATAAGGGCGGTGATCCACATCCAAAACAATGCGCCCATTCCCCCTGTTGCAAGTGCGGTTGCAACACCCGCGATGTTACCTATACCGATAGTTGCAGCAAGCGCAGTCATCAAGGCTTCAAAATGAGAAATATCTCCTTTGCCTTCTTTTCCTTGGTGCTTTCCTGCAACAAGCTCTAGAGCATATTTTAAATATCGAAATTGAAGCCCTCTTAAGGCGACTGTTAAATAAAGACCTACGCCTATTAATAAAATGAGTAAAGGAGGCCCCCAAACCCAGCTATAGAGTTGATCAAGTATTGGGTTAATAACATCCATTAGGCTGCTTCCTCCGCCTTCACTTGACCTAAAAATTTATGTGTTTCGTCTTTGATCACTTTTGCAAGCAATATTAAAGCAATCAAATTTGGGATAATCATAAGACCATTACTAATATCTGCGAGGTGCCAGACCATTTCCATCTTCAACGCAGTCCCGGGAATAATAAGTAAACAATATAGAATTCGATATGCAATGACAGAGCCTTCTCCAAAAAGATACGCAAAGCATCTTTCTCCATAGAAGCCCCATGCAATTACTGTTGAGTAAGCAAATAATATCAAACCGATCGTAACGATATATTGACCGCCAGGTAATGTTGAATCAAACGCTTTGATAGCAAGAGGAGCCCCATTAATTATTTGTCCCGATGAATCGGTCTGACCTAGCACGCCCGTGACCGCTAATACAAGTCCTGTAATTGTGCAAACGATAATGGTCGATACAAGCGCGCCTGTCATGGTAATCATCGCTTGTCTTCCCGGACTATCGGTTTTTGCAGAAGCGGCTGCAATCGAAGAAATTCCTAAACCTGCCTCATTCGAAAATACGCTTCTAGAAACCCCTTGCTGGATAACTAAAATTACACCCGATCCAAGAAAACCTCCTGCAAGAGCATCCCCTGTGAAAGCAGAATCAAAAATCATAAAAAAAGCTTTAGGAACTTGATCATAGTGATACCCGATAATAATCAGCCCTCCAAGCACATAAAAAAGCGCCATAAAAGGCACCATTATGCCGGCTACATGACCGATGCTTTTTACTCCTCCAATAATTACCGCAAAAGTAACTACAGCAAGTACAATTCCGGTAATCCAAGAATTGACATTCCACACTTCATCGAGTGCATCGGCAATTGAATTAACTTGAACTAAGTTTCCTGTACCAATAGCTGCAATCGCTCCGAATACAGCAAAGAAAATAGCCATCCATTTGAAATTCAGCCCCTTTTCCATGTATTGCATGGGGCCGCCTTCCATTTCACCGCGTTTATCTATAGCGCGATATTTAACAGCTAAAAGAGATTCAGAATATTTAGTCGCCATTCCAAAAAATGCGGTCACCCACATCCAGAATAAGGAACCTAACCCACCCACGGCAAGCGCAGTTGAAACACCCACGATCGCACCAGTACCGATCGCTCCCGCCAAACTTGTCATTAACGCTTCATACGGATTGATATCGCCTTTGGAATGCGCGGGCGCTTTAAAAATCTGTCTGAATGCATAACCGAGATACCGAAACTGGATCCCTTTTAACAACAGAGTTAAAAATAGACCCGTCCCGAGCAAGAATGTCAGTAGGGGGATACCCCACACTAAGTCTTTAATTTGACTTAGAGATGTTTCTAATTCGTTCATAGGTTAGATAAAATGGGTTTGCCTTAAAAAAACGAAAGCAGGAACATCCTGCTTTTAAACATCATTTTTTTAAATGCACCAAATTATTAGGTAGATGATAGGGGTTAAAATGGATTTAAAACAACGAGTTTTGATGATAATAAGGCTTAAGAGTTTCAGGAACTGAATCTTTATCAAACTTATCTTTAAAAGAAATTTTGGCCATCGTTCTAGCCGAACTTCCCCCTAACGAAAAGGCTTCTGTATAAAAACTGGGAACAAAATCACTTTCTCGTAATAAATTTGGCATATGAATGTTGTGAGCTTGACAGAAGTGGGATAGGGTATGTCTTCCCTGCAACAACAAATCCCTATAAAGAGTATCCAAAGGGAAAATCTTTTTTTCTAAAAAAATAATATCACTCAAAATTTTATTTGCTATGACTTTAGCATATTCAACATCCACTTCTTTAGTTTCGATTCCCCTAAATGCTTTAAGCAGCTTGGAAAAGTCCAATAGATCTTCTTTAGCAAGGCTTACTTGATTGTAACGAAGCGCTATCTCAAGCAAATCTTCTACCGGCTCAAGCCTTGCTTGCGCATGGGCTAAGCTCCATAAATTCGCTTCGAGAAAGCCTTCGGCCCCTGGAAGGCGATCCACTTTTACAATGAGGCCTTTATAAAAATCAGCACGCATTTTTTTTAACTTATCTTGCGCATCGATCGCACCCAAAAATGGATTTAGAGAATTGATGATTTCAAAATGGATATGTACAGGAGTTCCTAACTTAATTTCAGGAACTTTATCTAGAACAAAATGAATGTTTTCCGGAGCTTTTAAATCAATCATTCTTAAGCTATCGCCTGTCATTTCAGGCAGCTGATACCAAATACAAGGATGCTTATTCGCGATAAACTCCATCTCCTTAATAAGCATTTCTTTGATCAGAAGCTCGCTGTTATCAGGGTGACTTAAAAATAAAGGCTGGTGAGCAAGACTTTCATAAACAATAAAATTAGAATTCGAATGAGGTAAAAAAACAGAATCCTCTTGTGAAAAAAAATCTTCAAGCGATAGACGAACTTTCGTCCCCACCTTCAAGTTTTCCTTTTTAGCTAACTCCAGAAAATTAGGGTCTCTTACTGAACAAATTAAGTGTGTAAAACCCAGTTCTAACGTTTTCTCTATGATCTTCAGATAATATTTTTCGTTAAAGGGAGCACTTAGATCTAAAGCTCTTTCTTTCAAGGGCGACTGAATCGGCTTAAAAATAGTTTCGTTATAGTTTGATTCAATCTTACTTAAAAAAGAGAATGCACTTAATTCATTCTCAAATGAAGTGACTTTTAATGTGGCACTCTTTCCCTTTAAAACTAAATCATAGTCAAAACTTTCTTCACAAAGTTGAATGCAATCAATCACTTTGCGAGATATCAGATCTTGATATAAAGTATTTTTCAGACCTTTAAAATTTTGCATTAGGATTCTACAGCATGTCCTTCGATTGGTTAACGGAAAATCTCCCGACGCCCTGTGAACTTAAAAAGGCGACTCCGCTCAGTCTAGCCGAATCAACATTTGTGCAAAAGTCACGGATTACAATCTCTCAAATTCTCGAAGGAACGGATCCGCGAAAACTTTTAATCGTTGGGCCTTGCTCCGTTCATGACATTGATTCTACTATCGAATATGCGAAAAAGTTGAAACAATTGAGTGATAGTGTCCTAGATTCTTTTTTTATTGTAATGCGCGTCTATTTTGAAAAACCAAGAACGGCGCTAGGTTGGAAAGGCTATGTTCATGATCCTTATTTGAACGGATCTCACTACATAGAAGAAGGCTTAAGTTTAACTCGCGGGCTTTTAAAAAAGCTTACACAAGAAGAAATGCCTATTGCCTCTGAATTTTTAGACCCCGCTATTCCCAATTATTTAGCCGATTATGTCAGCTGGGGATGTGTCGGAGCAAGAACCGTTTCTTCTCAAATACACCGTCAAATGGCCTCTCACCTTCCTATGCCAATTGGATTTAAAAATTCCATCGACGGCAATATTGAAACGGCCTTACATGCCATTGAAGTCGCTCAAATGCCCCATACTTTTATAGGAATGAGCGATCATGGACGCTTATCGGTTGTACGTTCCTTTGGCAATCCTCTTTCACATTTGGTTTTAAGGGGCGGTGAAAACGGACCTAATTATTCTCACGAGAAAGTTCAGGAAACCGTCAAGAGGCTTGAAGAAAAAAAACTTTCACCTCGATTGATAATTGATTGTTCTCACGACAACTCAAGAAAAAAGCATTTTAATCAGATAACGGTCTACAATAACGTGATCGATCAGATGCAATCAAATAGCTTCATTAAAGGACTCATGCTCGAGAGCTTTATTGTTTCGGGACAACAACGATTATCCCCTTTCAAATCCCTTGTCTATGGCCAGTCTATAACGGATAGCTGCCTTGATTTTGCAACAACGGAATCCCTAATACTCTCCGGATCCAAAAAACTAAGCGAATCTCAATGCGTAAGTACCTCCTCCTCGGCCTGATTTTTTTAACTTCTTGCAAACAACCCCTTGAAGTCTACATCGACTCCATTGAGGCCGATGATCTTGCATCAAACCATGTCGACACCCCTGATCCCGCACGTTTATGCCCTGATATTGGTCAAAAACTAGTTATAACTTGGAATTTAACTCGTAATTGCCCCTTAGATCGATACATTGTCGCAAAGATACGGTATGGCAATCGTGAAGAAGTGAAGTGGGAATTTTACATAAATACTTTTCGCGGTTCTCAAATTTATGAACTCATCAATGAAGATTATTGCGAGAAGAGAGGCATTACCTCTTACATCGTGCAACTTTATGAAAATGACGAATGCATAGAAACCGTTCAGCACATGCTCTGGTGTGATTTAATAGAAGTAGGATGTAAGTAACTTAATATAAGCCTCCTCAGTAAATCTTCATGTTATGTTAAAATTATAACATGATCCCGAGCGATTCTCCTCTCGCGATTATCAAATCGCGCCTCTTAGATGACTTTAAAAAATATGGGAGAATGGGCAATCACAAAATATCCGTTCTCCAAGATCACATTGTTTTTGATAACGATGAAATTTCCCCATCTGAATTTGCCGAGCTTGTTACCTTAATTTTTAAGCAGTCAAAACAAAGCGAAGAAGATCTTCAAAATATCGCCTACATTTTAAATGTTTCATCCAATCTTGAAATCATCGGTCTTTGTAGTTCTATCAAAGACGCTATTCATAGTATCCAGCTAATTAATGAAATTGAAGAATTTCAGGATCGAATTGACAAGCGCCTTAAATTAGATCCATCGCTACCTCCTCAAAAGCGTTTTAATCATGAAGAATTGCAAAACATGAAACGCCAAGAAATATCCGACGTATACACAATCAAAAAAGAGGAAAGTAAAAAATTAATCGCGCTTCTAGATGATAGGCTAAAGCATAATCGTAGAGTCCTCATTCCCGATTTAATGTTAGATCTCTTGGATGATACCTCACCTTCTCTTGATTTTTCTCCCAGATACAAGGAGTACTATAACGTTTTGCACCTCGCTGCCTTTAGCAATGACCCTTCATTAGTCGACATGGCTTATAGTCGATTGGGAAAGTATACTTCTACACTCTTTCAGCAATATGGAAAGGGAGACTCTCCTCTTCATCTGGCTTTTATTAAAAACAATATAGAAGTGTTCAACCGGATGATTGAAAAAGGGGCAGACATTAATCACTTAAATCAAGATGGCCTTGATTTATGGAGTCTAGCAATTAAACATAATTCTTTAGATCTTTTAAAAACGTGTGAAAGCTTTAAAAATCTAAAGCCGCCTAGAAATGATTTTATGGGCAATAATCCCCTTCATATTGCCTATCAAAATAAGGTTTCGGATGATGTATTAGATTATTTGAAAGCACATCCTTCCTATGAGACTTGGATTAACGAGAAAAATATTTATGGCAAAACACCCGCTCAGCCTTTAACTACACCTTCAATTGCTCAAAAAATCGTACTGGCTTCCATGGAAAACTATTTGATTCAAAAAGGAAGAGATCCGTCCATTTTACCAAGAGGTGGCCATTGCCACGGATTTTCTTTTTTATTTGGATTTTATGCATCAATCGGAAGAAGAAAGGAATATTTTGATATATTGCGGGCCCTTTCCGGCTGGGATGGAACACCGGAATCTCTTCTGAAGGAAACACCTTTTTTAAAAGAATACGAAACAAAACCTGGTGAATCTAAATATTTAACTCTCGGACAACTTTTTGAGCAGCTGATTAATGATGTTGTATGGCAACAACATAATTTTGCGATCCTTTTTAAAATTACTCAGCTTCAGCAAAAAGACCGCCAAATATTGTTTGATTATCTAAAATCAAATAAGGTTCATTTACATTCAAATATCACCCCCATTGAAGTTTCCCCTCCCTTCAATGATTTAGATAAAGTTCTACAACTTTTGCAAACTAGACCGCAATCAGTCATTGAGTTTTGGGGCGGTCAACATAGCACAAGCGCCTACATCGATGAGAACAAACAATTTTGGTATTATGATCCCAATTTCGGAGATGAGCTTCCCCCTTTAACACGCGATATAACATCCTTCATTATCAATACTAAAATGATTGCGAATAATGTTCCTCGTTGGGAAATAGAAATAGTTTCGTTTAAATTATCATCAGAGCAAGGACCTGAATTTGATCAAGCCCTTTCACAAAATATTTTAAGTTCAACAAACGTTAAAAAATTTAATGAATCATTTTCTTAGGATCGACAATTTCGTCAAAGCGCTTTTCGTCAATGAATCCAAGCGATACGGCAGCTTCCTTTAAAGTGATATCTTCTGCATAAGCTTTCTTTACCACAAGAGCCGCTTTATCATAGCCAATTTCGTTATTTAGAGCCGTTGCAAGCATTAAAGAGCGATTTAAATACTCTTCTATCTTTTTTCGATTAGGCTCTAGCCCCGTCAAACACTTATCGGTAAAGCTGATGGCCACATCTGAAAGCAAACGTATAGATTGAATAACATTGTAAATGATGACCGGCTTAAAAACGTTAAGCTCAAAGTTGCCAAGTGATCCTGCAAAACCGATTGAAGCATCATTTCCTAGCACTTGAATGGATACTTGAGTCATGGCTTCAGACTGAGTAGGATTGACTTTTCCGGGCATGATCGAAGATCCCGGTTCATTAGAGGGAAGAATAAGCTCACCCAAACCGGAGCGTGGACCTGATCCCATCCATCGAATATCATTGGCTATCTTCATGAAACTGACAGCCGTCCTTTTTAAAGCCCCACTTAACTCGACCATGGTATCATTTGAAGCAAGGGCCTCAAACTTATTGGGAGCGGGCTTAAAAGGTATTTTAGTCTCTTCAACAATATACTTGATTGCAATCTTATCAAAATTCGGGGGTGCATTAATGCCAGTACCAACCGCCGTTCCTCCAAGAGCAAGTTCTTCCAAATGGGGAAAGGTATTTTTGATGGCTTGAATGTCATGATCAATTTGACTCACATATCCCGAAAATTCTTGTCCTAATGTAATCGGAGTCGCATCCATCAAGTGTGTGCGGCCTATTTTGACTATATCCTTAAACTCGTTCGCTTTTTTATTTAAGCCTTCACGCAATTTTTGAAGTGCGGGAAGTAAACGATGTTCGATCATCAATCTAGCTGAAATGTGCATGGCAGAAGGAAAGACATCATTTGACGATTGAGATTTATTTACATGATCATTGGGATGGATATCTTTAGAACCTAATTTCCCCCCCTTTTCTTGAATCGAAAGATTGGCAATGACCTCATTAACATTCATGTTAGTTTGAGTTCCGGAGCCTGTTTGCCAAACTAAAAGAGGAAAATGATCGTCATATTTATGTGTATAAATTTTATCGACCGCTTTTATGATACTATCAGCATGCTCTTGAGACAACACTCTTAGTTCGAGATTAGCTTTAGCAGAAGCTTTTTTTATTAATGCAATCGCATGAATGAGTTCAATCGGCATTTTTTCAAAGCCAATTGTGAAATTATCAATCGATCGCTGAGTTTGAGCTCCATACAATTTGTCTTCCGGAACCTCAACTTCCCCAAGGGTGTCTTTCTCAATTCTCTTCATAAAAGCCTACCTTATCACATAAAGCACTTTCCGACTTGTCACAAAATAAGTATCCAGGTTAAAAATTTAGGTATTTTCCAGAGGTTTTCAATGAAACTGTTAATAAGTGCCCTCCTTTTGACAACTCCCCTCCTTGCTGAAGATGGCGTAAATAACCTGGAAGGCCAAGAATTAATTGATCAAATGCAAAAGAACATCTCCACTCCGGGTGCGGTTCTTTTTACTCCCCCCTCCGGCTGGCGTTTAGTAGACCCCAAAAATTTACCTAAATCGGTCCTAGTGATGGTTGTAGGAAAAGGATCTTCCGATTTTCCTCCGAATATGAACCTTGGTTATGAAAAGTTTGAGGGTTCATTGAAAGAATACATGCGCAAAATCGTGAAAGTTGAATTGGATAACGCTCATGCTGAATGGAAAGATTTAGGGACTATCCAAACTGAGGCAGGTGATGCCCAATTGATCCAAATTGATAGTAAAACTAAATGGGGCATTGAAAGACAGATGCAAGCCCTTATAAAAAAGGAAGATACGATCTATATACTGACCGCTTCTGCTCTTAGATCGGAGTTTCCTGGTTTCTACAAAGACTTTTTCAATTCTATTCGTTCTTTAAAGATTAATTCAAATGATCTAAAAATTGACGAAAAAAATTGAAAGAAAATAAATGCCTATGCCATACCTGTGGTTTAAGCAAAATTTTATGTAAAAGGAGATTCTAAACATGAAAGCCCTGAAGAAATTGGTTGCACTCCTTACGGTTTTAGCAACTGTAGGCTTCTCGTTACCTCAAGCAAATGCTGCTGAGTATTCGTCTGATTGTGGTGGTTGCGGTTATGCAGAATGCCGTCAATGCCCATCATTAGCACCTGCTGTAGCGCTTGGAACCATTGCACTTGTAGCTATTGTTGCAGTTGCAATCCAAAACCAAAGCCATGGTCACGGTCACAGTCACTAAGATCGTAGATAATGTTGCTTAATAAAAGGACGTTCCTGAGTTTTCTCTTGAGCGTCCTTTTCTATTCTTGCTCCACTTGCCCCAAATGGGAGAAAACAGATATCGAAGGATCCTGTATTTCTTCTACCAGACGCACTTTCGCTTCCCAATCAGACTTTAATGGAATTGAACTTGAAATCACTTCCTACCCGGAAGGTGAATTTCTTTTTGCAAACATTAAAGGACGTCCCTTATCGGGCCAATCAGTTGAGGTTACGTTAAATACCCCGAATGGCTCTTTAAACGGACAAGGCTATGTTTATGAAGGAGGCCAGCGAATCGAACTGCCTTATGAGTGGATAACCACTATCAAGACGCTTTATAGCGAAGAGAACGAAGTGTCACTTACCTTCAATCGATATAAAGCCACTATCCCTGCAGATGGCTTTTATGATACGAGCCTGAAGATTTATATGATTAATTTAGGATTAGCTGATTAATTTTTTAAGTGCGTCAATATTGGCCTCGACTTCCGCAATTAACTTGGATGGATCTCCACTCGCTTTATCATTTTTTACATGATGCATTTTCATCATCGATCTTTGAAGGTTTTCTTCTGCCTGACTTATAGCGACTTTTAGTTGAGGCTTATTCGTTTTCATTTTTCCGGCTTCAGTAAAAACTTGAGAAATCTCACGCGACTTTATACTCTCATATTGCTGAATCTCTCTAGCTTCTTTACTCATTTTTGCTTGAGTAACCGGACCTTGAATGACGTAATTTTCCTTTTTTGCAGTTTTTCCAAATAACTTATTTGCAAATGTTCTTATAGGCTGAGTTATTTTTGATAAAACGGATGGGTTTTTTGAAACGGGCTTATCTATTCGGCTAGGACTATTCGCCTTAGATTCTCCAACTATCCTTACCGGGCTTGAATCCTTTCTTTCGGAGGATACTTTATTTGTATCCGTTGGAGGTATATATGGTTTTCCGGTAATTTTTGGTTCGCCCATAATTTAATTATGAATCAAAACAACTATAATTATTAATAAATCACTAAACTTAATAGTATTTTAATTAATTTCACTTAATCTGCGAGGAGATTGCGATAAGCATGCAATTTAGTTTCAATTGCATCAAAATAAGGATCAACGAATTGCATTTCCGCCTGTAGGATCCTCGATTCATGTTCATAGTTTTTAATTTCGGTGAAAAACAGACTAAAAATGAGTCTTTCTTGTAAGAGCTGTCTTTTTAAGTCTATGACCTGCTCTTTTAAGGGGGCGTCCTTTTTACTAAGCTGTGGAAGGGAATGGTAAAATTCCTGCAGGGTTTCTTGAATATCGTGAATCTCAACTTCTGCTTCATGCGTTCTTTTTGACAACTCGTGCTTTAAAACCCATGCTTTCAGATGATCCAGAACTTTACGATAAAGCTTCATCCTTTTTAAATGGTTTAACGAGTTGCTTTCGCCAAACAGGCCTTGATGCGTTTCTACAAGATCTTTGAAAGAGCTATTTTCAAGAAGAGTCAAATGCTTAGAATCAAGCCTTAAAGATCGAATAACCGCATCTTGCATTAATAAAGAAGTTTCAGCTAATGGAGCGGTGATTTCATTCACGTCTTTCAATCTTTTAGTCAATTCTTCTGTCTTTTTTGCCATCATAGGTCGTGATATTAATGGCTGCCCCATCTCATGCAAGAGTCGATCGATTTTGATAAATTGATCGAGAACATCGTGAAGCGTCCTTTCATCGTCCCCTTCCTGGGCATCAAAAAGATCGGCTAATTTATGATCAAAAGCAATCGTATTGGCTGATAGCTGTCTAAGCTCTTTTAAACGTCTTGGTTCAGGACCCACCAACCATTCCGTGAATCGGTTGCGCCGTCTTGCGTACGGATTAGGGTCTGTAAGTTGCAAGAACTGTCTATATGAATCCACAGTTGTTTCTAACAGCTGAACCTCTGAACGGATAGAAACCAAGATTGCTTGAGCGGAGATTTCACGCTTACCCCTAAAGGTTCTTGCGATTTCGTAGCTCAAATGCTTAATTTGATTGTAGTAGTCTTTAAAGAGAATAAAAGCCTTGCCGGAAGGCGCAATCGTTTTAATGGTATTTTCTATGTAGGGCAAAACCTTCTTATTATCATTTGTAGCTAAATGATAAAGCTGCAAAAGCCGCCATAAGCGAACAAAAAGATTTTTTTTAGCGGTGTCTAAATTTGAAAATGCTTGGTAGCTCTGAAATCGATAAACATTTCCCTCAATTCGACTTAAATTTTGATTGATATACTTTTGATCAGAAGCAAACTGTTTGAACTTTTCTGTTAAATTTTTGTCACATCGGTTTAAAGAATTTAATAATGAGGGATCGATGATGGCGTGCATTTTTACTTTCAGCCGCGTAATAAATCCCGCAGATTTTTCCTTTAAGCCTCTTAAGTAAAACTGCTTTAAGCTATCTTCCAAGTCGTTAATAAAAGTTTTAAGTTCGATACATGATTCATGAATCAGCTCTTTTGCTTGCGAGACGTTTTCACAAAAATCACTATTCCAACGATCCACTTCCGAGTGTTTCAATTGTTCAAATAACTCTTTACTCATCCCTTCCAGTATTTCAACAAGCCCTTTCAACCCCTCAGATAAACGATCTCCTATTTGCTCGAAATTAACCCTTCTCAAGTCCTCGGATTTCATTTTTTTAACATCATCATCAAAGGCCTTAACGGACTCAATCAATGACAAAGATCTTTGCTCAGGAAAAGGCAAAGAGGGACCCTTGTTGATTAACTCTATGGGAATTGCGATCAAAAGAGTTTGTTTAATGGACTCTTTTTTATCGTCCAAATATCTCTTGAGATCGTCAAATAATTCTAGATCGAACAGTTTGAGCTGGGTTGGACTCATTATCTCCACACTATCAAACCTTTAATTATTATGTAAAATCGTTGAAAGGCTTTATTAATATGTATAGAATAAGTCTATGGTTAGAGCGCATACCCTCGAATTTGACTGTCAAAAATGTTCCAAACCCGTTCGGTTTTCGCTATTTGAGATCGAACACCACCCTGATCTTACCTGTGCCCACTGCTGGAATAAGTATATTTTTGAGGATGAGGGACTTAAGCAACAATTGCGAAAATTTGAAGGGCTTTGTCGATCTATTCTTGAAGCCGAAGAAATTTTAGGTTTAACTTCCATAGGGGTAGATGTGGGTGACCACCATGTAAAAATACCCTTTAAATTACTCTTAACTCGTTTAACTTCAAGACTTGATTTAAAGATTGGCGACGCTAACGAAACCCTATCCTTTCGATTTGAACCCTTACAAGACAGCCAAAAAAAGATATCATGAGCAAACTTGATTCCTTAAAGGAAATGACAAAAGTGGTCGCCGATACCGGTGATATCAACTCTATCGCTAAATATAAGCCTATAGACGCCACCACTAACCCCTCCCTCATCTTGGATGCCGCTCAAAAGCAAGAATATAAACCGCTGATTGAAGAGGCCATCAAGTTTAGTAAGGGCGATACCACCCTTTTAATGGATAAGCTTTTTGTTAATTTTGGAATTGAGATCTTAAAATACGTACCCGGAAGAGTTTCCACTGAAGTAGATGCAAGACTCTCTTTTGATATTGAAGGCAGTGTTAATAAAGCCAGAAGCTTGATCGATCTATATAAGAAGAATGGGGTCGATAAACAAAGAGTATTAATTAAGCTTGCCTCGACCTGGGAAGGGGCAAAAGCAGCTGAAATTCTTGAAAAAGAAGGGATTCACTGCAATATGACCCTCATGTTCTCTTTAGCTCAAGCTATCGTTTGTGCAGAAGCCAAAGCTACCCTCATTTCCCCTTTCGTTGGACGCATACTTGACTGGTTTAAAAAGAATGAGCCCAATCTAAGTTATCCTGCCGACAAAGATCCAGGTGTAGAATCGGTCGATCAAATTTACAATTATTACAAACATTTCGACTACAAAACTCAAGTGATGGGTGCAAGTTTTCGTAATGTTGATGAAATTTACGGTTTAGCGGGCTGCGACTTATTAACTATTTCTCCAAAACTTCTTGATGAGCTTGAAAAAGCAGAAGGAATAGTTGAGAGAAGGCTCGATCCTAAAGAAGCAAAAGATAAGAAGCTCGATAAAATAAAACTCGATGAAAAAGCATTCAGATGGGAATTGAACCAAAATCAAATGGCTACCCAAAAGCTATCTGAAGGCATCTTTAAATTCGCAGAAGATTATCAAAAGCTAGAAAAACTGATTACAAGTAAGTAATTATTTTCCTGGCGTTTCATCGATGGTAATAACGGTAAGAGTCATCAGTTTATTGTGAGTTAACTCGGCTGCCCATCCAAGTATGATCCACCACGGTAAATGAGCATAATTCACAATCCGTTGACTATCTGTATACTCAAAGCCCGTGTATTCCCATGGACATTTTCCTAGTAGGGCTACACAAAATTTTCCACCGACATATTCTATTCCTAAAAAAATAGTTCCGTAAATCAAACCTCTGCCTAACGCATGAACTTTATAGGCAATCAGTTTGTCATGAACATGTTCAAATGCGCTATAGCCAATAAAATATAAAGGAGGTACCCATGGAAATTGCGTACCGCCATGACCTCTTGGCCAATCATGCCTGCTATTGAAAGCGCATTCTAAAAAAACTCCGCCCGTCGCTGCAATAATACTTCGAGTGTACCAGGGTATTGGCTTCATTAGTTCTTTTTCCTCGCTACTAAAGTTATAGCATCATATTCACGAGCGATACGCTCCCATTTCATTTTTTCTTCTAATGCAGGTTTTATAATTTTATCAATGACAGATTGCTGATCTTTTTCGGGAATGGCAGGAAAAAAACTTGTAGATCTCATGTAATCGACCGCATCGGGAAGGGTGTAGATGTCTTCACCCGGAAAAGTTTTTGTTGCGATGATTTCAAATGAAAGTTTTTCAAGTATCGGCTTGGCATCTAATGGAGGGGGAACTTCAGGGAAAGTCAAGCCCGTTTTTTCAGTTATGAGATCTTTAATGTAGCCGCCGAATGGAACTCGATCTTGTTTTTGAACAATAAAAATGTAACCTGCTTTCTTTAGCACTCGTTTCATTTCATTGATCGACAAGCTATCGGAAAACCAATGAAAGGATGAAAAGCAAGTGATCGATTTAAACTGCCCCACGCGAAACGGCATTTTACTCGCCTGTGCCTGAAAATAGAGGATATGTTTGAATTCGTGATTTTCTTGCGCTTCTTCAAGCATTTTAGGATCTTTGTCGATTCCCTGAACATCCTCGAAGCCGTGGCGTGCGAGCTGACGTGTGGATATTCCCGTACCACAACCGATATCGAGAATGGGGTCTTTGTCTTGTAGGATTGTTTTTAGGTAGAGGAATACAGTGTCTGGGTATTCCCTGCGGCCTTTTGAATAATAAGAGGATTGCTTTCCGAAATTCGCAAAGTTAGACATGAGATACCTTCTTTCCGTGCCCGTGCCCGCGTGCGTGCCCGTGCCCGATTCCCGTTAAACATCGGAAGTACCACTTCATAAATTTATTATTCAACGCGTGCAGGTGGAGACCAAAGTTTGACGGGAATCGGGCACGGGCACGCACGCGTGCACGGGGATGTGTGTAGGATCGGTCTAACTTATAGATGTCCATTTACCATGTTTAATAATGGAATGGGAATTTCCATTCACATCAATTGCATCAACATCCACTAGATCATCCGAAATCATCATATCAACGTGGGTATTTGAGACATTGCATCCAACAGACGCCTTTTCGCTCGCGTTCATGTTTTCGCCGCCTTTTAAGCAAAAAGGATAAGCAAAACCGATAGCAATGTGACAAGCGGCATTTTCATCATATAAAATCTCTTGGAAAACGATTCCACTTTGATAAATCGGCGAATCGCTTCCAACAAGCGCCACTTCCCCTAATCGTCTAGCCCCTTCATCAGTGCTAATATATTCCTTAAAAGTCGCTTCGCCATCTTCAGCGGTTGCTTCAATAAGCTCACCGTTTTTAAACGTGACCTTTAAACCTTTAACAAGCTTTCCGTTTACCATAAAGGGACGAGTTACCCTTGCTTTACCTTCAGTTAATCTCCAATCAGGCGTGGTGAAACATTCTTCAGTGGGAATATTGGGTTCAACAACAACCCCTCGAGCTGACAAATCCCCTCCCCCTCTAAATTGATAAAGCGGAGAAAGTCCGACTTTCAAGTCAGTTCCGGGACCTTTAAAATGCAGGGTTTTAATTTGAAGTTCGTTTAGTTTTTTAGCTCTCTCTTTCAGTTTTGCATTATGAGCTTTCCATAGTTCAATATAATTTGGATCATCGACTCGGCAAATTTTAAAAATGGCATCCCACAATTTTTCAAGTGCCACTTTGGGATCCAAATCAGGAAAAATCTTCTTCGCCCAACCTTCGGTTGCATGGCCTGCTACTAACCACGCCACTTTCGATTGACCCACCCCTTCTTCGTAATATCGTTTTATCGATTTACGAAAACTCATTTGAACCAAGTTAGCTTTTTTGGGATCGAGATTACTTAATAAATCGGGGTCTTCGCTTCCCTGAAATCTAATGGTCGCTGCTTTCTCATCTACGGCTTCGTGGTATCGTTCAGTAATATTTCTCGGAACAACGGCTAAATCTTCTTCACGTGAAAGTTCAATTCTCTCTTTAAGTAACTCAGGAGGCTGAAGATCAAGTTGAACAAATTTAGCCCCTCTTTGATACGCAATTTTCGCCATTCTTACAGCTAAGTCTCGATGAGCGATTTCACCAAATATAAAAAGGGGTTGACCCGGCTGTATGTTAAGCGCATAAGAAACAAGCAGATCGGCATAGCGATCTAAATAGAGATCGAAGTTATTCATTCCAAAAATGTAACTGATTCGTCTATTTAATGGGTATTATGATGAGCGCAACTATACCAAAGTCAAACACTAAAACCCTCTTGTCGTGGGGATTTTACGACTGGGCGAACAGCTCTTTTTCTACCATAATCGAAACCTTTGTTCTTCCTGCTTATTTTGTAAAATCGGTTATAGGAAATGAAGAGCTCGGCACGGAACAATGGGGACTTGTTTTGGGTATCACCGGCTTTATTATTGCTTTGGGTGGGCCCATTCTGGGCGCGATAGCGGATCAAGCCGGACATCGGAAAGGTTGGCTATTTAGTTTCACCTTATTAAACATAATCGCTTGCTCTCTTATGTGGTTTATCTATCCCGATGCGGGATCGGCCATTTTTGCATTGGCCCTATTTTCTATTGCCACCATTGGATCCGAGTTTGCATACGTTTTTTATAATGCGATGCTGCCCGATATAGTTGAGCCTTCAAAAATCGGACGATGGTCCGGCTGGGGCTGGGGACTGGGTTATGTAGGTGGGATGTTATCGCTCGTTGTTGCGCTCTTTTTGTTTATCGACCCCAATCTTTCCCCTTTTAATTTCGACAGATCTCAATCGGAAGATGTCAGAGCCTCATTAGTTCTCGTTGCAGGATGGTATGGATTGTTTTCTATCCCTATATTTTTATTTACACCGACAACACCTGCCCGACTTCCTTTAAAAAAAGCGATTGGAACGGGTCTTAGACAACTGAGAGAATCATTTAGAGATTTAAAAAGATACGGCTCCCTTTTCCGATTCTTTATCGCAAGAATGTTCTTCGTTGATGGACTCCTTACCCTATTTGCATTCGGGGGAATTTTTGCGGCTTCCGAGTTTGGGATGTCGGAAGAAAGGATTTTGATTTTCGGTATCGTACTAAATATTACAGCAGGCCTTGGCGCCGCAATCTTTGCTTTGCTTGACGATCAATTTGGTCCTCGAAAAATGATGATCATTTCGCTGCTTTGCTTAATTACACTCGGCGTACTCACATTAACCGCACAAAATGAAACACAATTTTGGATATACGGGATGATGGTAGGAATGTTTGTGGGACCTGTTCAAGCTTCCTCGCGGTCTTATCTTGCAAAAGTAGCCCCTCCCGAGTTGATGAATCAGATGTTTGGCTTCTTCTCTCTTTCCGGAAAAGCGACTTCTTTCATGGGACCTTTGATTGTGTCATTAGCAATTGCATTAACCGGTTCTATTGCGCTTGGGATGAGTACGATCGTGATCTTCTTCATCATCGGACTAATCTTGCTGCTGACGGTTAAGGAAGCTAAAGTAGAATTATAGTCTGTTCAGATTAATCCCGTGCCCGTGCCCGCGTGCGTGCCCGTGCCCGATTCCCGCTAAACATCGGAAGTACTGCTGTTATTCTTTGCCGCTTGTGTTTCCGTGCCCGTGCCCGATTCCCGTTAAATTTTGGTCTCCACCTGCACGTTGAATTAAACATTTATGAAGCGGTACTTCCAATGTTTAGCGGGAATCGGGCACGGGCACGCACGTGGGCACGGGCACGGAATTAAGGCACGGAATTGTGTGAAAATGGGTGGAACCTGAAAGGTTCCACCCGAGATATTTACTTATGCAGCAGGAGGCATGATCGAGGTGAAGTCGATATTGAGGGTTTCAAATTCCTCTTCTTCGGTCTTCTTACCTTTATGTCTTGGGAAGCCAGTACCACCTGGGGTAATGTGTCCCATGATCACGTTCTCTTTAAAGCCGAGGAGATAGTCCGTCTTACCGGCGCAAGCTGCGTCTGTAAGAACACGGGTCGTATCTTGGAACGACGCCGCTGAAATGAACGACTCGGTTGCAAGAGACGCTTTCGTGATACCGAGAAGGATCGGAAGCGCTTGCGCGGCTTTTCCACCTTCTTTGGTGATCTTCTGGTTCTCTGCTTCAAATTCTTTACGATCCACTTCTTCACCGAAGAGAAGAGAAGTATCGCCTGGATCTGCCACGCGTACTTTCTTAAGCATCTGTCTTACGATGATCTCGATGTGCTTATCGTTAATGTCTACCCCTTGTAAGCGGTAAACTTCTTGTACTTGGTTAACCATGTATTTTTGAAGTTCACGCACACCGCAAATCTCAAGGATTTCGTGTGGGATAACAATACCGTCGGTAAGCTGCTGTCCTTTCACCACGTGGTCGCCTCTTTGGACGATCAAGTGTTTTGTATGAGGAATCAGGTGCTCTTCTTCCATACCGGTGGTCTCATCACGAACAACTACGATACGCTTATTCTTTTGAACACCGCGGAAGTCAACGACCCCGTCGATTTTCGCAATTTCAGCGGAGTCTTTAGGTTTGCGAGCTTCGAAAAGCTCAGCAACTCTGGGGAGACCCCCCGTAATATCTTTCGTTTTCAACGCACCGCGTGGGATACGAGCAAGGAGTTTACCGGCTGATGCAAATTCGTTTTCTTGAACGGAAATGATCGCAGCTGCTGGAATCGGATAAGTACCGACGAGCTCTGTCGCCTCTTTATCCGCATAGATAAAGATTTGAGGATGAAGCTCACCACGGTGTTGCTTAACAACGATCTCGGTTTGGCCTGTTTGCTTATTAACGTCACGTTCAGTCGAAAGTCCTTCTACAAGGTCTTCATACTTCACATAACCGGGTCTGTCGCAAATAATAGGAATGTTGTGTTGTTCCCATTCTGCAATCTTAATACCCTTCTTAATTCTAACGCCATCTTCGAGCAAGATCTTCGTTCCAAGCTCAACGGTAAACGTTTGAAGCGGTTCGATCGATTTTGTTGCGAGGAGTTTTTTGTACTCGTCTAAGCTTCTGCCTTCATCACGAACAATGTTCAAGCAGCCATTCTTATTAAGAGTGACCCATTGACCTTCTTCGTTTTTAACGGTTCTCAAATCTTTGTAGACTAAGATACCCTCATGTTCAGCAACAAGCTCAGGAGAAATACCGGCGGAAGCAATACCACCCAAGTGGAAGGTACGCATGGTTAACTGAGTTCCAGGTTCCCCGATCGACTGAGCAGCGATAATACCGACTGCTTCCCCTTGAGAAACGACTCTACCATTTGCAAGGTTAACGCCGTAGCATTTCGAGCAAACTCCTCTTCTGGTTTCGCAAGTTAATACAGAACGGATTTTGACCAATTCAATACCGGAGTCATCAATCGCTTCCGCTTGCTTATTTGTTAAAGTATCCCCTGCTTTCGCAAGGAGCTTTGTCGCGTCGCCCGGAAGGTAGATGTCATCGCAAACGGTTCTACCGAAAATACGGTCTTTTAAAGGAAGAAGTTCTTCCTGACCTTGTTTAATCGGAGAAACTTCAATACCGTTTAAGGTACCGCAGTCTTCTTCGGTGATGATCACGTCTTGTGATACGTCAACGAGACGACGAGTTAAGTAACCCGAGTCGGCAGTTTTAAGAGCGGTATCGGCAAGACCTTTACGCGCACCGTGAGACGAAATAAAGTATTCAAGTGTGGTCAAACCGTCACGGAAGTTCGAGGTAATGGGAGATTCCAAAATCTCGCCGGATGGTTTCGCCATCAGACCCCGCATCGCACCGAGCTGTCTAATCTGAGCTTTGTTACCACGAGCGCCGGAATCCATCATCAAGAACATCGGATTCAATTTGCCATCGGTTTGTTGAGCGATTAGCTTCATAAGCTCGTTAGATAACTGGTCAGCGACTTCAGTCCAGATCGAGATCACTTTTGATGAACGCTCACCATCGGTGATAATACCATCTTCGTACTGCTTCTTAACTTGAGCTACACGCTTGTGCGCTTCTTCGATAACTTTTTGCTTACTTGCAGGAATACAAGCATCCACAACCCCCATCGATAGAGAAGCTTTTGTTGCTTCGCTAAAACCAAGGGCTTTTAAGTTGTCTAAGAAACGAACCGTGGCTTCAAGACCTACGGTCTTGTAGCACTGCATAATGAGCTCGTTCATACGCTTTTTAGGAAGCGAGTAGTTTTGGAAACCCATTTCTTTCGGAACGATCGTGTTGAAAATTACACGGCCCGGTGTCGTTTCAATGATACCTGCATCGGTTCTCAACTTAATCTTTTCGTGGATACGGATACCGCGATTGTAGTGAGAGCCTTCATTTGCTTTAAACCAGTTGTAACTTCCGCTAGCTGAAAGGGCGGTTAGCACCTCTTGCATATCACGGAATACTCTCACTTTCTCGCCAATCTTCTCAGGATCGTAAAGTGGGTCGATCATCAAATAGTAAAGACCCAAAGTCATATCTTGAGAAGGAACAGCGGAAGGCTTACCCGATGAAGGTAAGAAAATATTGTCCGGCGCCATCATGAGAAGCTTCGCTTCAAGCTGAGCTTCGAATGAGAGCGGAACATAAAC
>JAGVJG010000086.1 GCA_020051235.1 Parachlamydiales bacterium
AATAGAAGGATTAGAAACTTGAAAGGTAAAAGTTGTCAAATTTTTAAGTTTTGCTATTTCAATTAAGCCTTTATTCGTGAGTTTTTCGTAGTATCTATCTGCTCTTTGACGAATTTCTAAAATTTGAAGTTGAGAACAATTCGCAGAAACTAAGACCAGTAATTCATCATCCACATCATTTAAAGATAAGGATTTTAGATTGCCTCCTTCCATTCTAATTTTATTTTTCACTTCATCGATCGTTAATGTTCCCTGATTGAAATCGCATTTCGCAGGCCCACTTTCTCTTCCTTTTTTGATGGAATGTCCCACCTTATTACACTTTCTAAGGGCATTCGTAACTTTTGCATTTAAAGGATGGCTTTCCTGCTTAGTTAGATCAATCAGACTTTTAATATGTTCTAGAGATTCCTGTCCTAATTCATGAATGAAAGGAAGGGTATTTTCACGATTAATAATATAATTTAATTGAGAATTACCCTTTATAGCTGGCATGGTGTTCTTAACCACGCTCCATCCTGATATATCAAAGAATGATGCCATCTCTTACACCTTATAATTAAAAATACATTGTTAACGCTCTCTTATACAATTTTGCAATAAGATTTAATCTGCTAAACTATCTATGGTTTTTTATAAAGGAAGTCCATGAGCAAAACATTACTTGAAAAACTTAGAAATGATATCGCCGAATTGAAAAACAACGGCTTGTTTAAGGTTGAATACGAAATTGCCTCTCCTCAATCCTCTCACATTAAACTTGCTGATGGCAAAGAAGTATTGAATTTTTGCGCAAATAACTATCTAGGGCTGGCTGATAGTAAAAAACTAAGTGAAGCCGCAGAGAACTGCTATTCGAAATACGGGTTTGGAATGGCGTCCGTTCGCTTCATCTGCGGAACACAAACCCCTCATCTTGAGCTTGAAAGCCGAATTTCCCATTTTCTAGGAACCGAAGCCACTATTCTCTACTCCTCTTGCTTTGATGCAAATGGAGGACTTTTTGAAACCATTTTGGGCGAAGAAGACGCCATTATTTCTGACGCATTAAATCACGCAAGCATTATTGACGGCATTCGCCTCTGCAAAGCAAAACGATTTAGATACAACAATAATGATATGGCCGATCTTGAAGCTAAATTAAAAGAAGCACAAGGATCAAGGTTCAAACTCATTGCAACGGATGGCGTATTTTCTATGGATGGAACGTTTGCCAATCTTAAAGCAATCTGCGACCTTGCAGATAAATATGATGCTTTGGTGATGGTAGATGATTGCCACGCTACAGGCTTTATTGGAAAAAATGGAAAGGGAACTCCCGAATATTGTGATGTCATGGGCCGCGTAGACATCATTACAGGCACTTTAGGTAAGGCTTTAGGTGGTGCCTCCGGCGGCTACACATCGGGACGAAAAGAAATCGTAGAATGGCTGCGTCAACGCTCAAGACCTTATCTCTTTTCAAATTCCCTTGCCCCTGCACTTGCTGCAGCCGGCATTGAAGTCATTGATATGATTGAAAAAGGGCATCATTTAAGAGACAAATTAAGAGAGAACGCCACGTACTTTAGGCAAA
Source organism: Parachlamydiales bacterium (assembly GCA_020051235.1). Lineage (GTDB taxonomy): Bacteria > Chlamydiota > Chlamydiia > Chlamydiales > Parachlamydiaceae > CAZABG01. Next base: position 1,577 of record JAGVJG010000086.1, read on the forward strand.
AAATGACTGCATTAGGCTTTAATTTGGTTCCAGGTGTTCATCCGATTATTCCGGTCATGTTAGGTGATGCTGTTCTTGCTCAACAGTTTGCAAAGAAAATGCTTGAAAAAGGGGTATATGTCATAGGATTTGCTTATCCGGTAGTACCGATGGGTAAGGCTCGAATTCGCACACAGATGTCAGCTGCGCATTCAAAAGAAGATTTGGATCGAGCCATTCTTGCATTTGAAGCTGTCGGCAAAGAGTTAAAAGTTATATAATAGTGGCCCCTATTTTTGAGGTCTTATGAAAGCACTGGTTAAAAAAGAAAAAGCCCCTGGCATTCACATGGAAGAGGTACCTCTTCCTCCTCTTGGAGATGATGAAGTACGGATCAAAACGCGCAAAACTTCGATTTGCGGTACCGACATTCATATCTATAAGTGGGATGCATGGGCACAAAAAACCATCCCGGCACCCATGGTAATTGGTCATGAATTCATGGGCGAGATTGCCGAACTTGGGAAAAACGTTAAGCATTTGAAAGTAGGCGAACGGGTTTCTGGCGAAGGGCATATTGTTTGTGGCGTCTGCCCTAATTGCAAAAAGGGACTCAAACATATTTGTGTAAAAACATTGGGCCTTGGAGTTAATAGACCCGGCTGTTTTGCTGAATATTTCAACTTACCCGCTGAAAACGTATTTATTTTGCCTGAAGGCGTGAAAGATGACTTGGCAGCCATCTTCGACCCTTTCGGAAATGCTACTCATACTGCCCTATCATTTGACTTAGTGGGTGAAGATGTCTTGATAACGGGCGCAGGCCCGATTGGAATAATGTCTGCCGCTATTGCAAAACATGCGGGCGCTAGAAATGTCGTGATTACCGACCTCAATGAATATAGACTTGATCTAGCTAAAAAGATGGGTGCTACCCCTGTAAATATTGCGAAAGTAAATCTTAGAGATAAGATGAAAGAATTAAAGATAGATCATGGTTTTAGTGTCGGTCTTGAAATGTCCGGCCATCCAAACGGTTTAAACACCATGCTAGAGCACATGATCCATGGGGGGAAAATTGCTCTTCTAGGGATCCTTCCTCCAGGAACTGCTATTGATTGGGATTTGGTCATTTTCAAAATGCTGCTCATTAAAGGTATCTACGGTAGAGAGATCTTCTCAACCTGGTATAAAATGGCCCATATGCTTGAGTCGGGCTTAAATATCGATGCCATCATAACTCACCAATTCAAAGTAGATGACTTCCAAAAGGGCTTTGATGCAATGCTTTCCGGCCAAAGCGGCAAGGTTATTTTAAACTGGTAATCTTAATAGAACTTTAATTAGTTTGTCTTGGAACCCATACCCTATAATAGGGGTATGGGAATAAAAACATTTCTTAAGCCAGTAACAGATAAAATTACTGAATCGCAGGGGCCGCCAACTCCCCTTATCCCTCCCAATCTTCAGGGAGAAAAGATTAAGCTTGAACTCCTCCAAAATGCTGAAAAATTTGCTGAGCGAATTGGGCAAGGTTTAACGAACCTCGTTAATGAAGTAGAAGCCATTGCTAAAGAAGACCCTGACTTTGTCACTGAAGATGAATTAAAGCGCATTAAGGATATTTCAAAGCCTGAATCCTTATCGGAAGACGACCTAAAAAACCGCTCCATAATGGACATATTAGGCTTAGATGAAAATTTAATAGGCAAATTTTATAGTGCAAGCGATCACCTTTTTGCAGCTGAAAGGTTCAAAGAGGCATCAGATGCCCTTTTCTTCATCGCTAATATAGAGCCTACCGAATCGATCTTTTGGCTCGCTTTAGGAAATGCCGAGTTTTTACAAGAAAACTGGACTGAAGCTTTAAAGGCTTTTTCGCTCGCTTATTATACTAACCCCTCCGATCCTCGAGCTGTGATTTACGCCGCCCAATGCCACCACGAGCTGGGAGACAACAAGCAAGCTGCTATGATTATTGATAGTATAATCCAATATTATCCTGAAGAGTCGCTGGTTGAATTTGGTGACCTAAAAGGATTAAGGGAGGCCTTATGCCCCGCGGAATAAATAATGACGGTCCTATAGAACAAAATTTTATTACAAACCCTACTTTTGATGGTGGACAATCTAAAACTCCGAATGTAGATTCTACTGCATCCAAACCTAAAGCCGATGCATTACCCAAAAAACCTGAAACGCGTGCCGATATTGCCGTTGCAGATTTAAAATCGGGTTTTGGAATGATTCTAGATTTGATAAAATCGCCATTTAGCTTTCTTGCAAAGAACACCTATTCCGATACAGATCCCGAATTGAAGTCTAAAAAAAGGGAAGACATGGCGCAAAATATTTTTGCCGTAGTAGTTCTACCTGCAACGGTCCCTGCTGCATTATTGGGTGCCGTTATTTTGACTCCTATTGCTTTGGTAAGTGGACTTATTGCGTTTGGTGCAAAGAAATCAACCCTTGATCTTGTGAAACCTGACCGCACAACTCAAAGACAAGAAATGGCCGCGCGAAGAGCTGCTGAATCTTTTAGAAAAGATGTAGACACTAAGTAATTCTTCTTATCGAATTACCTATCACAACCACGCTTGAAAGTATCATTATGGCTGTAGCTATTAAAGGATTTAATATACCCATAAAAGCCAGCGGTATTGCTAACACATTATAAAAAAAAGCCCAAAAGCGGTTTTGCTTAATTCTTCTCTCACCTTGTTTAGCTATCTCAATCAAAGATTTAATAACCGACAGATTTTCGTGAGTAAGTAAAATGTCGGCTGACGCTTGGGTAAGGCTCAATGAATCCCCCATAGCAATCCCACAGTGGCTGGCAGACAAGCTAGGGGCATCGTTTAATCCATCTCCCACAAAAACGACGGTTTCATTCTTAGCCTGAATATAGGCCATTTTTTCCAAAGGATTTTTTTCTGCATGCCATTCATCAAAATGAAGCTTTTTTGCTACTTCCCACACCACCGCTTTTTGATCCCCAGATAAAAGCACTCGGGGAGAAGGTAAATCAAGGTTTTCACGATAGCTGTCTTCAAACTCTATTAACTCTTGAACTTGATCATCTTTTACAAAAAGAACATGCGTTTTCAAACTAACAAAAGGATTTTCAATATTCAAATCGTTCAAAAAGGATGGGGATCCAACTATATATCGCACGTTCTTTTTAAAACCGATAATCCCTTTTCCAGGATATTCCTCAATCTTATCGAAACAAGCACCTTCTACAGGCAACTGAGAAAATACTTTAGCTAAAGGATGATGTGAAAAAAGGGATAGCCCTTTCAAATCAACTTTATTTAGAGGCTCTTTTACAAAAGTTAAAGATCCTTTCGTGACGGTTCCCGTCTTATCAAAAACATAAAGAGTTGCATTTGCAAGCGCAGTGATACCCCGCATATTTCGTAGGATAGCCCCGTTATCTGCAAAGAGACGAATAACTTTAGAGCGAACGAGCGGAGTTGCAAGGCCTATCGCGCACGGACAGGCAATTAATAGTGTGGAAAGAGCCGCTTCAAATCCATTAAAGTAACCCGCAACGATTCCCAAAAGTATCACAAAGGGTACAAAGGCTTGTAGAAAGGCATCATGCTTTTTCTCTATATGTCGATCGCATGCAATAACCAATTTATGAATGAGACTTTCTTCGTAAGTTTCCTGAACAATCGCGGTAAAACTTCCCGATTGCAAAATCAAGCCAGAATCAAGCAAATCCCCCTCTTTGTAAAATTTAGGAGTATTTTCACCCGTTATCGCTTGCTCTTGAAACCATCCTTCACCCTTTTTTATCTTCACTTTAAGAGGAATTAATTCACCCAAACTAAATAGGAGCGAATCTCCTTTTTTAACCTCTTTCAATAAGATGAAATGACCCATTTCCGTTCGAACTTTTTGCGGAACATGCCTTAAAAGATTAAAAAATCTATCTTTACTCGATTCCTTTACTCCCGCTTCAATCCATTTACCAAAAAGTAAAAAGGTCACGATGACTGCCAGCGTGTCGTAATAAACATCTTTGTCATCGATAAGGATGTTGTAGGTTGAAAGGATAAAGCATGAAAGAACCCCGATGGTAATGAGAAGGTCCATCCCATATACGCGTACCTTCAATGCATGATAAGCTCTAACATAAAAGGGAAGGGCAGAAAAGAAAACCACCGGCAAAGTCAAAAGAAAGGACGTCACAGCGAGTTCTGGATGCAAGAAACTTGAGAAATAAAGGGGATACGTCAACATCATCAGATTTAATGCGACAAATACTGCAATGCCTAAACGTAATAATAAAATTTTTGAGTTTTTTGATTTTAATCCAAACCGCTCGGCTTTGTAACCCCATCCTTTAATCGATTCAAAAATTTGATCGGGACCGATTTTTTTTGGGTCGTAATCAATAAGAGCAAGATCGGTTGCATAATCGATTTTGGCCTCATAAATACCGTCCTTATGCATTAATAAATAACCTATGACATCTGCGCAGGAAGGACACCCCATTTCGGCTATTTCGCAGGTCAGTCTTTCGGTGTGGGCGCCTTTAATCTTCTTAGTCTTAAGCTCCGGATTTGAAATAATATTTGCTTTCAAAGCTTCTTGATACAGAGGATGTTGGGGATGAAAAGCTTCATTTCGGGTCTCTAAAATACGAAAGACCGCCCTACAGCCCCCGCAGCAAAATAATTCTTTACCTTCGATAAGGGGCCTTTTCGCTTGGATTCCACAAAGAGAGCAAAAGTTCATTGAGTTATTTGTCTGTTTTGTTGAAAATTCTTATCCAGCCCGGTTAAAATGAAATTATGAAGCTAGATATTGCCTATTACGGTGACCCCATCTTACGCAAAAGAGGCGAACCCGTCACTGAATTTAATGACGAATTGCGACAATTTGTAAAAGACATGGAAGAGACCATGTTTGCTTATAAAGGTGTCGGTCTTGCGGCTCCCCAAGTACATAAATCGCTTCGTCTCTTTTTAATCAATTGGTGGGATCGTGACGAAGACGGCAAGATTATCCCTAATAAGACTTGGGTGTTCATTAATCCGAAAATTATCGACATCAGCGAAGAAACCTTCAATCAAGAAGAAGGCTGTCTTTCAATTCCTAGAATTTATGAAACCGTCTCTCGTCCCATAAAAGTTACGATCGAAGCCCAAGACGAATACGGCAACACTTTTACCGAAACCTTTGAAAATTGGATTGCGAAAGCTGTATTACACGAAAACGATCACATCAATGGAGTTCTCTTCATCGATCGTTTATCTGCCAAAAGGCGAAAAGAGCTGGATACCACTCTTAACGCCATCAAAAGAAAGTATTATCTCAATAAGTAGCTTAGTCAATTGCTATTAGAAAAATTGCACCGTATAAACCCATTTGAAGCTCCCTTTTGGTTATATCTGGAGGAAGATTTTGTATTTTAAATATAAAAGCCACACATAGTGTAATACCTATGATTGTTAAAAAAACCGGCCGATGTTGCAATTTAAAGCATCCAAATAAGGCAACACAGCCATAAAAAACTTGATACATAATCATAGAGGGATTTTTAATCACTGCTCGGCACTCAGGGCAAGATCTATGCATTTCCATCCATCGTTCTAAACAAGCGACATGAACAGGATGTAACTCATTGTGTGCAATAACAGGTTCGTCACTATTCAAAACATTCAATAAACAAATGGAACAATCTCTTGATTCTGTTGGCGTGTAAGGTGAATAATTAATCATAAATATTCATGCCCGATTCCCCCTAAACTTTGGAAGTACCTTTTAAAATTAAACCACAGAGGCACAGAGGACTCGAGAGAAAAAATGAGAACAGTGAGAGAGGTTCTAATCCTTAAAAATGAATCTTTGATAAAAGCCTTTCTCACTGTCCTCTTGCTATCTCTCGAGTCCTCTGTGTCTCTGTGGTAAAATAATTAATGTTTCTTAAGTTTAACCATAAGTTCGGCATTTAAAATGCCTCCGCCGGCAGCGCCTCTAATGGTATTATGGCTCAAGATGGTGAACTTATAATCAAAAAGATTGCAGGGTCTTAATCGGCCGATATGGACAGACATGCCCTTATCATGAAAACGGTGGACTTTAGGTTGGGGATACCGCTCTTCGGAATAGTAGTAAATAGGTTTTTTCGGGGCTGTGGGAAGATCGAACTCTTGAGGTTGGCCTCTAAAGCTCTCCCAGGCTTCAATGATCTCTTTTTCACTTGCTTTTCTAGTTAACTTAACTGAAACACATTCGGTATGGCCATCCGTTACAGAAACTCTATTACAATGTGCGGAGATGCGAATTTTATCGTTACCTAGAATTTTTAAGGGCTCCGTTTCCATTTTATGTTCTTCCCCGGAAATGAAAGGAATCACATTATCAACAATATCGAGGCTTGCCACTCCCGGATAACCGGCGCCCGATATGGCTTGCATAGTCACAACATTAACAGATTCAAGTCCAAATTTATCTAGAAGGGGTTTTAAAGCAAGCGTAAGCCCTACGGTAGAACAATTGGGAACGGTTACGATTTTACCGGCATGTTGTTTGGACAACCACTCAAGCTGCTCAGGATTTACTTCAGGAACTAATAGAGGCACGAATTCATTCATGCGAAAATTTTTCGCATTGGAAATTATCGTATAGCCCGCTTTTAATAAATCGCCTTCAATTTCAGTTGCCACTGAAGAATCTAAAGCGGAAAAAAGAAGTTTGGGCTTCAAGCCCGGCTTGCAGGGTTGCACTATTAAGTTGGCAACATCACCCATAGGAGATGAAAGCATCCAACTAGCGGCGTCTTTGTATTTTTTCCAACCGATCTTTCCGAGGCAGCTACAGCTGTAACTTTGAACCAAGGATGATTTTGAAGTAACTCGATGAACTTTTGACCCACCGCTCCCGTTGCACCTAATATTCCGACTTCAATCATAAATTTCTCAGATATTGAATTAGTAATCGCACACCTATGCCTGAGGCATATTGTGGGTAGTATTTTCTAGCAGTAAGATAGTAGGTGGTTGTCGCGATATCTAAATGAGCCCACTTAACTTTATCAATGAAGGCTTGCATGAAGAGGGCAGACAAAATGCTCGCTCCTACACGTCCATTCCAATTTTTGATATCACCAAACTCAGACTTTAAAAGATCGTTGTACTCTTCGATTAATGGAAGCCTAAAACATCTTTCGTAAGTCTCATTCCCCGCCTTCAATAAATCATTCGCAAGCTTGTCGTCATTAGAAAAGAGTCCAATTCCTTCAGGCCCTAAGATGATGCTCATGGCCCCTGTTAAAGTGGCCAAATCGATAATTCGTGAAGGCTGGTAATGCTTTTGAGCATATGACAGTGCATCTGCCAAAATAAGTCTTCCTTCCGCATCGGTATTCATCACTTCGACTTTTTTGCCCGAATAACTTTTATAGACGCTTCCAGGTTTCATACTCAAGGGGCCAATGGCATTTTCTACGCAGGGTAATAACGCTACCACATTATGTTTCAGCTTTAACGCTTCAATGACACTCATGGTGGCGATAACGGTTGCGGCTCCGCCCATATCGGCTTTCATTTCTTCCATGCCGCTCGACTTCAAATTTAGACCGCCCGTATCGTACGTGACCCCTTTACCAATTAAGATCGTTTGATCTTTAGATTTTGGATTGCCCTTATATTCCATAATGATAAAGGCGGGCTTTAAACTTGAACCTTTAGATACGGCTTGAATCAATCCCATTTTTTTAAGAGGGGCCGGATCAAGGGACTTAACTTTTAATGATCCTTTTGCAAGCGACTTCGCTTTTTTGACTAAATAAGCAGGCGTCACCTCTTCCGCATCCCCATTAATAAGCTCTCGAGCAAAATAAACGCCCTTAAACACAGTCTGGAGGTCTTTTATAGAACCTTCATTCCATTTACCTATTAAATCGACATGATTAATATGTTTTGCTTGGGGTAAGAGCAAAGCCTCTAATATGGCATATTCAAAAGCTTTATCGTCTAGTTCGGGCTTTTCAACCGCAATGGACTTGATCTTTTTCTTATCACAGAATTTGATTAGCTGTCCGAAAGCTTTTCGAAGCTTTTCGGCAGTAATCGATTTTTTATCACCTAAACCGAGCAAGATATGCCTTGCTTCAAGCGCTTTCTCAGGATACAGAACAAGAATTTCTCCTTCTGATCCCTCGAAATCTTTTTTATGCACCTGATTCTTCCAATAAGGAGTAATCAGGGCATCGACTTTCGTGCGTTTAGGCGAGATGAGTATGCGCATCAGAATGGAATATCCTCATCACCGGCATGACTTGCTACATAGTTTTGAGCAGTACCGCGCATAGGCTCAGAACTATATTCAGTGGATGAAGTGTTAGAAGAACTTTCTTCTTTATCGCCTTTACCGAAAGGTGAAAACGAAATCATTCTAGCTGTAACTTCTAAAGAAACTTGCGTTTTTCCTTCTCTATCCGGATAAGTACGAACTTCCAAATCACCTACCACAATTAGGGCAGAACCCTTTTTAATATAAGGCATCATATTGTCAAATTGATCGCCCCAAACAGTTACTCGATACCAAACCGTTTCTTCTTGCCCTTTTTTCTTTCTATTGGTTGCAAGAGAAAAGCTAATTACTTTTTTTCCATCGGGAGTAA
>JAGVJG010000096.1 GCA_020051235.1 Parachlamydiales bacterium
AATCCTAAAAAAGAAAAGTCGAAGCTTTATCATTGTAGCAAGTCACCCCGACGTTCCCGGCTATATCTTTAAACTTCATCTAGATACCGAATTAAGAAAGAAACATGGAAAGCCCGGCTGGTGGTGGTTTTCTCAACGCGTAAAAGGCGCAAGAGCGCTAGCGAATGAAATAGAAAGGAAACAATACAAAAAACTAAAAGTAGCGAAGAAATACATTTATCCCCTTCCCGTATATCCTGAAGCCCCATCTGGCGAAGGCTACGAAAGAAAGAATGTCGTCTTGATTGCCCAATTTTTTGAATTATTAGATAAAAAAAGCAACTTGGAAGCGTGGAAAACGCAAATCACCAACAAACATTTAGAGCAGCTTTATGCCGTTTTAAAAAAGTGTGGAGGTAATTCCATGAGACCGGACAACATCCCCTTCGATAAAAATGGCCATATTTGTTTTATCGATACGGAATACCCAAAAGCCCACACCAACTGGGACACTATACGCGAATACTTATCTCCAAAGATGCAACAAGTTTGGGATATTATTGTGCGATAGCGTCTATTCCTTCTTCAACGCCTTTCAGAACATGAAAGGCGAGCATCTTTAAATAAGACGGATCTCGCGTGATCTTATCCAAGTTTTTACTTAACTGATCCACAAAGCTTCTCATATCCGTAAGCTGCAATAATAAAGTCTTACCCATATTCGTTATCTTGTCTGATATCAATTTTTCGATGAGCGGAAAAATATCACCCATAACTTGCACGTTCAAAGTTTTTTGAGGTAGGCTTGAAAAGGGCATTGTCGGTTTTTTATCTTTAACCAAAATATGATGAGCCACCAGCAAAGGTTTAATCGCACAATCACTTGCCAAAACAAGCGAGATCTGCTCATAAAAGAGCTCACCCAAACGCTCCCCATCCCCAATAAACTTAAATAGTCCCGACATTATATAAGATTCTTCTTTAAGACCTAATTTAACGACACTTTTTACTATTTTAGAAAGCTCAAACCCCACCTCTTTAACAAAATGCCTATCCTGTTTAGGGATAGGAAGAGGAGTTCTGACTCTTTTATCTAGATCGTCTACATCAATGGGTAGATCTAACAGACGATTTAATACATTACAAATAACTTCAGGGGACAATATGACTTCAACTCCGATGATCATAAACAACTCAATCGCGAATGCAACCAAACTATCAATAAATGAAACACTTGTTAAAGGATCTCTTTTTTGAATTTTTGCCACTATATTTTCTACAATTCCATCCAATTGCTTATCTATAGCTGCGAGATTGATTCCATAATCTTTGAAATGTTGGGGTAGATCTTTCATTCCCCCAAAAAAAATATTTAACTTTTTAAAAAGAATTTTGAAAAATATTTTGTCATGTTCATTGAATCTCCTAGGCTCCGGGAAACAGATTCTTTCTGCAATTCCCGGCAAGAAGTCTTTAAAAGGCCCTCTTTTTCTTAAGGGAAAAAAGGCCGGCGCATACGCTTCAGTTAAACTTTGAAGGCAGGTAGCCACTTTCTCCTTTTGTAATTTTCTTAAGGCCTGCATATCCGGCCCTCGGACTTTAATTACAGGCCGAACAACCAACCCGCGCCGTTTATAAGAAATATCTTCCGTAGGAATATTCCCTATCTTTTTAAGAATTTCGTTTAACTCTTCATATTCTTTATTATCTATTATCCCAAAATGAACCCCTAAAGGGCCTAGAGCTCTTATTTGATGTAATCTTTTTTGGTATGCAGGCTGTATATGCGTGTAATTATTTACTGCAAAAATCAAATAACTTTTGAACATTGAATCGTATACTATCCCGTCTGACAGATAGCCTACATAGGCACTAATCATTAAGCTAAACGGGATAATAGGGGCAAAATGGAGGCTGTAAAATCTTTTTCTAGCATCGTCGTTGGATTCATTTATAAGGCTTAGCAGCTCAGATAATAGCTTAAATATATTAGCGTCCGGGTCACTACAAGCTATCTTAGAAACTCGTTCAGCGGAGGTTAAAACCTCAGGCTTTATTACATGACCCTTCAAATGACTAATGATAACTCTTAAAGACTGATCCTTTGCCTTCGGGTCATAATCCTCTATTTCATTATATATTTTTGATTCAATGGGGGCAGTTTTTGGTGAACTCATAGAGATAAACTAAAATTGAAAGTATGTTTCGATTGCAAGCCCTATTCTCGACTAATTTGAATCATTAATATATAATCTTCTGTCTATGAACGACTTAAGACTTAAGCCTACTTCAAATACGGATCAAATATTTGATTTTCTCCTTACTAGAAATGTCTCAGGATTAGAAGCCATTAGATTGGGTGTAATTATCAAATTTTCGATGAAGACACAGTCAACGGTAAGACTTTTTTCATTTATTAGTATTATTCAAGAACAATTGATTGTCATTTCAAATACCGCGCATGCAAAAGAAGAGGAACATACAAAGTTTCTGATTGAGCTGGCGAGCGGTCTTGCAGCCTTAAAAAGAGGCAACAAGGACGTTCTCATAAAGACCGTTCTAGACCTCGAGATAAGATTTAAAGGCTATCTCAATCAATTTAAAGATAAGCACAACGAACTTAATGAGCTCATTTTGTCGGCAAACGGCATTTACGTTTTTTTAATGCATATTCATATAGATGAGCTCAATCACTGTCCCATTGATTATATCAAAGAGCCTTTAGAGCAATGCGAGAAAAGACGTGCCGCCGCTAAATCCTTAATTGAACTTGTAAGAAACATGACGGCAATTACAAATGTATTTCTAAAACACACGATGGTGCGTTTGGACTGCCTTAGAAAAAGAACAACCTTGAGAATAGAAATTCATAAGCATTTTACTGATAATCTGCCTCAAATTCATCTACCCAGTTATATGCTAAGATCCGTGAAAAAGTGTGTAGCCAAAAGAATAAATTCGATTGAAACCCATTCTTTAAACTGGGCAAAAGGTCTATATTTATTATGGACACTTAACCTTAATAGAGAGGTTGTCCCTCTTGTTTCTCACTCTCAACTGGCAGCTATTCTCAAAAATCAAAGTTCTGATTTTTCATTTCTCCAAGACCACCAAGATAAACTCGAATCTTTTCTTTTGTATATTAAAGAACTGAATCACTTCACCATAAATGAACTTAACGTCCTTATTGAAGACTTGACCTTCTTAAGAGATCTTCCACTCTATCTAATTGAAACGCACGACATAGAAAAAAGAGCCGAAAATAGATATTTTCAACATTTTCTTTCCCATGAAGTTCTTTCATTTAAGTCAAAAAGTAATACTTTAAGCCGAGAAGTAGGATTTATAAATATTGTTCTTAAGGAGTTCATAGCTGCCAGAGATACCTGGATGAATCTACTTGATACACCCATACGCGAGGCCGAACGCTTCAAACATGACTTATATCCCGTAAAGCCTATTTATAAACCTGCCGCTATTACTCACTTTGCCTCCACGGAAAATACAGAATCTCGCGAACCAATAAAAGAAAAGGAACAGCCTTTTGTTCTTTCTGATGATTTGAAAACAAAACTCGCTTCTGCTTTTAAAAAGCCTAATCTTCAACCTCTTTTTCACGAAGTATGGGATCACCTAGAAGATGCCCTTGCTTGTTTTAACGTGGGTAAGGGAATTGATACTTTTTATCACCTAGGAATCGCGGTTGAGCAAGCTTTAACCTTGATTGGTTTTTGGCACAAACCTGATTTTAAAGAAGATCACCGTTATGCAGCCATGCTAGATCAAATAGATCAGAAAGTGCTTCCCCTCAGTTTCGAAGAAACACATCTCCTCTTAAAATTGAGCCATTTTGAAACTAAATGCTTTTATATTAATGGCAAATCCTATTTGTCAGAATCTGTAGATTTAAAATGCATTACTGAGGGTTTCAATATTGTTTTAAGAATATTGAGCTGTCCATTCAAAAAAATTCAAATCCCTTATTTAAAAAGTAGTCTCGTTGAAGAGAAAAAGAAAGAAACTTCCATTCACACCGATTATTTAAACTCATTTCCTTTAGAGCAGAAAAGATCTTTAGAAACTCTTCTTAAACAGCACTCACAAGAACTGCAATCAAAAGTCAGTAAAGAATTAAGACGATCTCATATAACAAAACTACTTCGATTAAATCACCAAATTATCGAAGAGCTTTTACATGCGTTTTTAGATAAAAAGCACATTGAGATTACTGCCGATGAATTTTCTAATCATGACATAGCAAGCCTAGCAAAAAAAGCGGGCATTAAATCAGGTGATAATTCATTTGTGGATAGCTTTTTAATAAACCACCGTCGAATCCGTCACTTTAGTCGCTATTATCATGTAAAACGATCGATTCCCGAAATTGAAAGAACGAAAAATGCCTTCAACCCTGATAAGATTTCATTTGCTCCCGAAAAATTATTAGAAGAAGATTTAGCGGGTTTCAGAGGACTTTTTGATTACCTCGTGAAACACCTTTAATGCAAGATGAACTCTGTTTTTACGACATTTATCTCTCTCTGACACATATCTATGATGAAAGTCGGTTTGTTGATTAGGAGTTAAATGATAGAGCTTAAAATCCCTTTCCTTTAGGGCCGGGTATTTCATAAAACGACCTTTATGACCTCTTACTAGAGTAGGCGTATCAGGACGTGCCTTTCCCACTTTTGCCTTATGCACTCTCTTTATGAATAATGCGGTTCCTGCAATGGGGATCGCTTCAATAAAACCGGCAAGAATATTGCCCATTCCATGTTTTACATGAACCACACAATATTTATACGGCGCTTTATCACCCGTAAAGGATTCATACATGATTGCAAATATGGCAATAACTAAAGCGGATACGGCTTGAACAGAACCAAGAGCCATTTTGAAGATTCCTGGAATAACAAGCGGAACCGCTGAAACAGTTGATAAACTCTCTTCAATATCACAAATAATGGATTCTAATTTGTACTGAGCATCGGAATATTTTAGATCTTTTAGTTGTTCTATACTTGGAGGAGAGTAAAATCTTAGGGGTTCTGCCATAACCTAATTCTAAAACTAAGCCATTAAGAACACGTAAAGGAATTCAAAAAATTTGTATTAATTTACTATTAATTTCTACTTTGCAAGCTTTTTAGAGGCGATTTGCTAAGCTTATAAATCAGCTTTGCATGGGAATATAACGCTTTTGAAAACGTTTTATTTTCGTGATAGGGAACTCCAAACTCCAAAGCCGTTTCCTTAACAATTTTAGAGAGAGCCGGATAATGAACATGACAAACTTGCGGAAATAAATGATGTTCGATTTGAAAATTCAAGCCGCCAAGCCAGTAGCTTAAAAAATGATTATCCGTTGCAAAATTGGCGGTTGTTTTCATTTCATGTACCGCCCACTCATCTTCAATTTTCCCCCCTATCGGTGAAGGGAATGAAACCTCTTCCACAACGTGGGCGAGCTGAAAAATTACAGAGATTACAAATCCCCCCATCATATGCATCGCGAGATTTCCTAATAGGATTTGCCACCAAGGCGCACTTAAAATCATTATAGGCAAAAAGATCAGCAAAAATAGATTTAATGCTTTGAATGAATAAAAGACCCATGCATCGGACGACGTCGCCCTGCCCGATTTCAAAGCCGACCAAAACACTTTGTAGTCGGTATAGTAGACCCAAGGAATACTTACTAAACTATACAAAATCCATGTATAGATAGGCTGAAAACGATTAAACGGGTGCCACTGATCATTAGGAGAAAAACGAATGAGAGGCGATTTATCTATATCGCCGTCGTATCCGGTGATGTTTGTAAAAGTATGGTGACGGACATTATGAGTTTCTTTCCAAATGAATGAACTTTCTCCATTGTAGTCAAAGGTGTATCCTACCCATCGATTGATGTTTCTTTTGGAACTAAAAGATCCATGAAGTGCGTCATGACTTATATTAAATCCCATCAAGCCTGACATTAAACCTAAATAGCCATAAATCAAGATAAGCCAAAGGCCTTGAAACTGATTACTGTATATCAACCCTAAACCTAAGGCATAGAGCAGGATATGAACGAGGGCTTTCCCATACATTTCACCATTTGCGTGTTGGGAAATCTTATTTTCTTCAAAATAGCGATAAACCCGCTCTTTAACGGTTGAATGAAAATCGCCAGGTTTTTTACGCTCAAAGCGCAAAGTCTCAGTCATTTTTACCTTTTTGTGAGACTATAAACAAAAAATTTAATTTTTATCTATGCTTCCTATTAAAACAATTTACGTATCTCCTCTTTTTTACAGCCCTCCCCTACAAGTCGTAGTATGTATTAATAATAATACTGACATCATTCCGATAACCCTTCCATTTGAATTAAATAAATGTGAGATAAATAAAGTTAATAACACTTTTACATTAACTTTTATAATTTCTGAAAATAATGATAGATGTAGTTTCAATCTCTATGTAGCGAATGAAAAGATCTTTGTGGCACGCGTATCCTGCAGAAAATCCCTAACACCCACACGCTCAAGCTGGACATTCAGTATTCCTCAAGGACTTAAGACCTTAAACTTCGCCTACAAAGGCTCTGATGAACAGATATTCCCCTTGAATACTCCAATTCCCTTATAGTAAATAAATTACTTTAAGTATGTAATAGAAGTAGGGGGAATTCAGCTATGACCAATACTAGGCAAGATAAGCCCGATTTAGGGCAAGAAGAGGCTATTTTAGCGCAAGCTTCTACGGGAAACAAAGAAACAAAAGAGGCCCTAGAAATTGCGGAGGAAGCTCGCGAAAAGTATACTCTACCTAGCTTTGGTAGTGAGCTTTTCATGGGTAATTTTAAGCCCGATCTTATCTTTCCCTACCCCGAACAATCTCCCGAAGATAAAAAGATTGGGGATGACTACATCCGTTCTCTTACTCATTTCTTAACCGAAAATTTAGATCCTGAAGAAGTGGATAGAACAAGAGAAATTCCAAAAGCTGTCATTGATGGCTTAGTTAAACTGGGCGCCTTTGCATTAAAAGTGCCTAAAGAATACGGCGGCCTCGGTTTTAGCCAAACCAACTATAATCGTATTATTCAAATCGTTGCCTCTTACTGCGGATCAACCGCGGTTCTTCTTTCTGCTCACCAATCGATTGGTGTTCCCCAACCTTTAAAAATGTTTGGAACCGAAGAGCAGAAGAAAAAGTTTTTCCCCCGATTCCGTACCGGCTCTATCTCGGCCTTCGCTTTAACAGAACCCGATGTAGGATCCGATCCAGCTCAAATGTCTACAGAAGCCAAACTCTCGGAAGATGGCACTCATTATATTTTAAATGGAATAAAGCTTTGGTGTACCAACGGAACGATTGCTGACATCATCATCGTAATGGCGAAAACGGCCCCCAAAATTGTGAAGGGAAGAGAGAAGAAACAAATCTCCGCCTTTATTCTCGAAATGAATACTCCCGGCGTTGAAGTCATTCAAAGGTGCGAATTCATGGGTCTTGCCGGTATCTATAACGGAATGATCAAATTCACGAACGTTAGGATCCCAAAAGAAAATCTATTGTGGGAAGAAGGAAGAGGCCTTGCAATGGCCCTTGCGACAATTAACGTCGGACGACTCACATTACCTGCAGCAAGCGTAGCCGCTGCGAAACAATGTCTTCACATTTGCCGTAAATGGGGTAAAAGCCGTGTTCAATGGGGTATGCCTGTAGGCCAACACGAAGCCGGTGCTGAAAAAATCGCTTGGATTGCCGCGACTACCTTTGCGATGGAAGCAATCACTTGGCTAACCTCTAGTTGGCAAGATCAAGGCAAAATCGACATACGTATAGAAGCTGCCATGGCAAAATATTTCGCTTCTGAAAGCCTTTGGAAAATCTCCGATATGACCATGCAGTTGAGAGGTGGAAGAGGCTACGAAAAAGCGAGATCCCTTAAAGCACGAGGTGAGCCTGCTTATCCCGTTGAAAGAATCATGCGTGATAACCGCATAAACATGATTCTCGAAGGTTCCTCTGAAATCATGAGACTATTCCTTGCAAGAGAAGCAATGGATCCGCACTTAAAAAGAGCTCAACCGCTTTTAAATCCAAAAAGCTCTTTTATGAGTAAGATAAACGCTTTATTCAAGTGTTTAAACTTCTACTCGATTTGGTATCCGTCTCAATGGCTGAAAAATATTTTCCCTCCAAAATTCAAAGATATGGGACCGCTTGCTAATGAATTTACTTATATTCATGAACAATCGCACGTCCTCGCTCGACACATCTTTGGTAGCATGGCAAAATACCAACAACACCTTGAAAAGAAACAGCAATTGTTAGGTCGATTAGTCGACATTGGCACCGATCTTTTTGCGATGTCTTGTACATGTGCTTATGCAAAACACTTAGTGGATAAGAATCCGGGTGACAAAACCCCTTATGACTTAGCAGAATACTTTTGCCGTCTCGCTCGTAGACGTATTGAAAAACATCAATATGCCCTTGAGCACAACTTCGATAAGCAAGGCGATGCGATTGCTCAAAAAGTATTAAATGACCAGATCACATGGCTTGAAAAAGGTGTCATCCCGTTAGAAGATTAACTTGCAAGGGGATGTAGGGTTCAAAACCTATATCCCTTTCTTAATTAGCGCAGAAAATTCCCCCATTTGCGTGCTTATTGAGTTAATATAATTAAAAAACTCTTCCTCCCTGCTTTGATCTTCAGCTAGCTCGTATAATTCATTTTTCTTTTGATACTGTTCAGCTAAATTTCGATCAATCGTAAGAATTTTCACAAAAAAGGATAGGAATTCACATAAGAAGTTTTCTTTCCCGGGAAACCTTCTCAGAGATTCTGAAGCAAACTCGGGAAGACGTGCAATAAGGTTAGATCTTGAAACGGATGCGAAGGCTTCTCCATAAAGCACTCTTGCAAGAGCAATCGTAATCCCTACCACATCAGAAAATTTGATATAGATTCCCGACTTTGCCTGAAAAGTGGCCATACAGTTGGGCGTTACATCGCTAATGCCAAAAGTAGTCCCTTCTAAGTTCACTAAATAGAAATGAGATAGGCAAATTCGCTGTTTAAATTCATAAAATGCGTCAATATCTACTCCACTATGAACTTTTCGTCTTTCATGTAAACTTGTTAAAAACAAAGATATTTCATAGAAACTTTGCAAAATGACTTGTAGTGGGAGTTTAGATTCTAAAAGCTTAACATTAGATCGTGAAAGATACCAAAAATTAGTCTTATCAGACCAATGAAGCGGCGGCAAAACACATTGAAATTTTATAGAAAGACTTTTTTGCATGGATGAAGTCTCATTTAGAGTGGATAAATGATCTTCGTTGCAATCAAAAAACTTATAACAGATAGCAATCTCTGTATGTAAATAGTGTGTAAGATTAGAAAAAACAACTATGTATGCAACTTTCTCTTTGCACCAACCTTTATCTTTAATTGTTGGATTAAAAAAGACGATAATTCTTTCTTCGTCATTCTCATGATAACTTTTTCCAGATAACCCAAATAATTTTTTCTTTAACTTTAAATCAGTCGGATTAAGTAAAAAGCTATCTAATACAGGACTTACAACCAAGCTCTGATCACGTAAATATTTTGTTACCGGATGCATGTTTTCATAATATTCAAAGAAAGAAAAAAAAGAAGAGGGTGAATTCGAAATCCACCCTCAAAGTTAAGAAAGCTTATTGGGGAACTATACTGTCAGAAACGCGATGTTGTTTAGCGTCTCTTTTTTCCTGCTTTCTTTGACGCTTTTCTTTTAGCGAGAATTTTGGTTTTTTCTTATCGCTATGCGGGTGTTCAATACCTTTGGCCATATAAACCTCCTGGTATACAAATTCCATTTTACTATATCGTCTATTTTAGATCTAAACCCTTAAGATTAAGGGAGAAACTTGCCACCTTTTGGGGTAACGCAAGCGATTGGCTTAAAAAGAGCATGTCGATTACGGGCGACCAAACGATAGCCCCAATCAAAGAAAATCGAAGGAAAAATAGATAAAGCCCCTATTAAACCCCAGCTACCCCCTATTCGGTTTAACACTCGAAAAACGGCTTGGCTTCGATAGCTAACCTTGGGATTCGACTCAAAATCTTCAATCAGGACGACGGTATCGAGATCTTTAGGGACTTCCGGCCACTTTTTAGCCGTTATCCCTTGAAGAGGGGCAAAAACGAACTGATTCTTACTGTCATGAGCTATGATAAATTGAACAAAGCGATCACAGAGCCCGCACTCGCCGTCATAAAATACCAAGTGTTTCATACTTCCACTTTTGGGGCATTTTTCCTTAATTCGTCAAACTCACGAATTAACTGAAAAACCTCATCCTCAGAATATTGATTACTCTGTATCTTAATTTTAATCTCTTCTCTTTTTCGTAGCCAATTGCGATCTAATATCTTTTGCAAAGTTTCAATAAAATGGGCTTTGGCCTTTTCTCGGTTCACTTTTTTCTGGATAAGCTCACCGATTAACAATTTTGCTTCTACATCATTTAAATGAGAAGATAGGGCTAACAAATCCCGTTCTTGGCTATCGATATACACTTCAAAAAGCTTGCGGCAAGGCTTTACTTTAAAATCGTCTGCAGAAAGATGCTTAAAGGCAAGGATGTCAAATTCTTCACTTTTCTCAAGTAACAACCATCTCAATAAATCCCCTTCCAAAACACGATCAGGGTCAACTTCATATCCGTTCAAACTAACGGAGCGTTTAATAAAAGTTTGTGGGAGCGGATTTTGACCGATTCCAATCATTTCAAGAGGAACCTCTGTTAGTTCCGCCAGTCTTTTTAGACCTTCATGAACGATTAAAGGCTGCTCCCATGATCGCACCTGAGCTTTTAACCTTTCCACCCATTCATTTTTTCCGGCAGGTGTTTTAACATTTAAGCTCTTTGCCTCATATCGAACAAGAAACGATAAGTAGTCTTCTGCTTTCTCAAGCAACGCTTGATAGGCCTCGATTCCCCCTCTCTTCACTAAAGAATCAGGGTCATCCCCCGCAGGTAAATTGACGACTTTTACATCGACGCCTTCCTTGAGAAATAGATGCCCAATCTTTTTAGCCGCCTCTTCGCCTGCTGCATCCGCATCAAGAGAGAGGTAAATGGTGTCCACACCCAACTGAATAAGCTCGCGCGCGTGGCCTTCACCAAATGCCGTACCTTGTCCGGCCACTGTAAAATTCAGCCCCAGATGGATCAATCTTAAGCAATCGAGCTGGCCTTCGACTACGATCGCTCTTCTTTCCTTAACAATCCTTTTACGGCTTAGATCCAGGCCAAACAAAACTTTTGATTTTTTAAATAAAGCGGTTTCAGAGGTGTTGATGTATTTACCTCCAAACACTTCTTCTTTGAATTTTCTTCCCGAATAGCCGATTACCGTTCCACTTGCATCTTTGATGGGGAATAAGATTCGATTTTGAAAAAAATCATTTCCGGAATTGTTTAAAAGGCCGGCCATTAAAGCCACTTCGTTCGAAATTTTATTTTGATTTAGCCATTTCTTTAAAATACCTGTTTGCGAAGGAGCAAAACCAAGTTGAAACGTTTCACAAAAATCTAAATCAATTCCTCGTCCGCGAAGATAGTTTAACGCCTCATGTCCTTCTTGTGTTTCGAATAAGGTAAATTGATAAAAACGATGAGAAAGCTCAAGCGCACGTTTTAATTCTGTTCGACTGGGTCCAGATTCTTGTTTCTCATATTCTTGTTTAATTAAGGGGACATGGTAGCGTTCAGCTAAGGATTCTACAGCGTCGGCAAAATTCATTTTTAAAAAGTCGGTCATAAATTGAATCGCGTCACCATGGGCGCCACAACCGTAACAGTGGTAGCTTTTATCTCCCTTTTGAAGAGTGAATGAAGGCGTTTTCTCATCATGAAAAGGACAGAGCCCTTTGTATGCGGCTCCGGCTTTTTTTAATTCGACATGAGAGCTGATCAAATCGACTAAATCGACGCGATCGCGCAATGCCTCAATACTTTCTTTTGCAATGGTTGCCATTATTTACCGGCTTAAGGACTCTAAGAAAGGATCTTGGTTTTGTGAAGGCCAATGCGCTTCATCTCTTAGAATGGATGAGTCCGGTATATCTTCGTAACGCACTCTTTTCGACTCGTAGTCCTCATCTTGATACTCATCGCATTCATCATCTGCGACAAGGGGTGAGGCAAAAGGTGAGGCAAAAATTAAAAGAAATAGGAAAGCTCGCTTCATATTGACTCCGATTCTTATATTCTTATAGTCTACTATAACTAATGGAAGAAATAGTCGGGTACATAGAAAGATTCACTTATCACGATGAGGAATCCGGCTATACCGTCGCCCAGTTAAAAGAGCCTAAGAAAAAAGAGCTTACCTGCGTTGTCGGAAAAATGCTCGGGGTTAAGCCGGGTGAAACCCTTCGCTGTATCGGAACATGGAAAAACCATCTCGTCCACGGACGTCAATTTGAACTCGATCATTTTAAAAGTGAAAGACCTGCAGATCTAATTGGTATTAAAAAATATTTAGGATCGGGTCTCATAAAAGGCATTGGCCCTTCCTATGCCGAAAAAATTGTTGCCGCCTTTGGGCTGGAAACCCTCGATGTTATCGACTCTAATCCTGAAAAACTTCTCACTATCAAAGGCTTAGGCGAAAGTAAACTCAACAAAATCGTTGAATGCTGGCAAGCTCAAAAAAGTATTCGCCAGGTAATGATTTTTCTTCAGACCCATGGTGTTAGTCCCGCTTACGCGCAAAAAATTTATAAGACCTATGGCGATAGTAGCATTGAAAAAGTAAGTGAAAATCCCTACCGGCTCGCTCGCGACATTTTCGGCATAGGCTTTAAAATGGCTGACGAAATCGCCCAACGGATGGGAATCGCCCTAAACTCCCCGGCCCGACTCGCAGCTGGCATCGAGTTTTTACTTAACGAACTTAGCCAAGAGGGACATGTTTGCATTCCTGAAGCCGAATTGATTCAACTGGGCCATGAAAAACTTGAAGTGGATAATATCGAAGCCGCGCTTCCTGTTCTTTTAGAAGAACGAAGAATCGAGCGCCTTTCTATGGTTCTTGATGGAACCCTCACTCCCTTCATTTGGTTAAGAAATTTGTATGTTGCTGAAACCGGCATTTCGGCTGAATTAAAGCGCATTCTTCAACAACAATCCCCTCTTCGAGCCATTGATACTGATAAAGCGATTGCCTGGGCAGAATCAAAATTGAATATCCAACTCGCTCCCACTCAAAAAACGGCTGTGAAAAAGGCGTTAAAAGAAAAAACTCTGATCATCACCGGGGGACCTGGAACGGGAAAGAGCACGATTACCAATGTCATTTTGCTCATTATTAGTGAACTGACTCCCCGTCTATTGTTAGCGGCTCCTACGGGACGTGCGGCAAAACGGATGACGGAAATAACGAAGCGTCATGCAAAAACCATTCACAGTCTTTTGGAAGTCAACTTTAAAGAAGGCGGCTTTAAACGAAACCGCGAAAATCCCCTTGAGTGTGATTTTATCGTCATTGACGAATCGAGCATGATCGATACGCCTCTCATGCACGCGCTTCTTAAAGCCATACCTTCACAAGCTCGTGTTCTCTTTATTGGAGATATCAACCAGCTTCCAAGCGTTGGACCCGGAAACGTCCTTAAAGATCTTATTGGAACTCAACTCATTCCTACAGTCGAGCTCACTGAAATTTTCCGCCAAGCCCAAGGCTCGCAGATCATCCTAAATGCTCACCGCATTAACCGAGGAACCGTACCCGATCTTAAACCTAACCGGGAAGGCGATTTCTTTTTCATCGAAGAAAATATCCCTGAAAAATTGCTCACTCAATTGATTGCCCTCGTAAGTGTACGTCTCCCCCATACCTACAAACTTTCTCCCCTCCACGATATACAAGTTCTAGCTCCTATGCGCCGGGGTGTTATCGGAATCGAAAATCTTAATAACGTCCTTCAAGAAGCCCTCAATCCTCGTCGAGACTACATCATGCGCGGAGGTCGTCGCTACGCTATCGGGGATAAAGTTATGCAAATGCGTAACAACTACCAAAAGGAAGTTTATAACGGCGACATCGGCTTCATCGAAAATATTGATCCGACAGAAGAATCGCTTATTATCAATTATGAAGGACGGCACGTCGAATACGAATTTTCAGAGCTGGAAGAAATCACCCTCGCCTATGCCGTTTCCATTCACAAATACCAAGGCTCCGAATCCAAGTGCATCATCTTATTGATCCACACGTCCCATTTCAAATTACTTACCCGCAACCTATTCTACACAGGTGTTACAAGAGGAAAAAACCTCGTTATCCTTCTTGGCAACTCTAAAGCCGTCTTCCTTGCCACAAACAACAATGAAGTGCAGAAGCGATACACAGGATTGAGACACTTCTTGCTCTCAACACTCACCTTCAACGAACTCCCCAAAATTGAACTGCCTGTACACGTTTAAAAACAACAAAACAGGATCACTTTCCGCTTCGCTTCAAGTGATATAGGATCCGCCTATCGGCGGCCAGGAGGCCCTTCGGGCCTGAAGGATAAATTAAACACAAAGGCGCAAAGGCGCAAAGAGACTGTGGAATTCCTTAAAAAAATTTAAGGCTTACACCAAACTCTTTGCGTCTTTGCGTCTTTGCGTTTAATTTTCCTGTATTATTAAAGGTACTTCCGATGTTTGACGGGAATCGGGCACGGGCACGCACGCGGGCACGGGAAGTTGTTGTCAACTTTGAGGGGGTGAGTTATGTTCGGAGCCATGATTCCCCTTTTGCTCTTCTTTAACTTCTTTTTCTTCACACCGAAAGAGACGGCCATCTATTCGACCGACTTGAACGATGCTTTGCAGAAAGCGATTACAACCGATTTATATGAAGCGAAAGAGTCGATTACCTTATTGACTTACACCCTTTCTGATCCGGCAGTGATGAAAGCACTCAAGAATAAGAAGAAGGAAGGTCTTGATGTCAGGGTGATGATCGATTGTAAGGCAAGTCCTCAAGCGAGATATTTAGTTCCAGAGATCGATGTGAAGAGACGGGCTTGTAAAGGATTGATGCATTACAAGCTGCTTGTCATTGATCATCGTTATGTTTGGGTGGGGTCGGCAAATTACACAGGCGATTCATTAAAGTTAAGCAGTAATGTCATTGAACGATTAGATAATCCCGAGCTGGCTAAAGAGATTGAGAAACGATACGACAGCTTTGTTACTGAAGGGCCTTTCCATAACGTTCCTCCTATTATTCAAGATAAGCTCGAATTTTGGTTTTTACCCGATAGCGATGGAGTTACACGCATAAAGCAACTGATGCGCGGCGCTCAGAAGTCAATCAAAGTCGCCATGTACACTTTTACGAGAAAAGACTTTGCAGACACGCTTGTCAGGGCCAAAAATCGAGGCGTGAATGTAGAAGTAGTAATGGATAAAGGGATGGCGGAAGGGGCGAGCAAACGCACGGTCGATTTTTTAAAAATGAACGGCATACCTGTTTATATTCGCAAAGGCGAAGGCCTTATGCACAATAAATTTATGCTCATCGATGACAATATTTGGGTACACGGGTCTGCGAATTGGACAAGGATGGCGTTTACCCAAAATGACGATTATTTTATAGTCCATCTGGGCTTAAACTCTGAAAAGAGAGAAGAGGTACTGAAGATATGGCAAGCGCTGCTGCAAAAGTCAAATTAAAGCTCGCTTTAATTGGCTATGGAAAAATGGGAAAAGCCGTTGAAGCGGCCGCACTACAAAGAAACCACGATATTGTGAAGCCCGAATTCGCTGATTGTTTAATTGATTTTACCGCACCTGATGCCGTTTTAGATAATGTACGCAAGTATGCTCCGCTCAAACGAAACATTATCATGGGAACGTCCGGCTGGGCGGATAAATACAAAGAAATCGAATCGATTGTTAAAGAAGAAGAAATTGGCTTTCTTCACTCTACCAACTTCTCTTTAGGCGTGAATTTATTTTTCAAGATTGTCGAAGAGGCCGCTAAACTCGTAAATCATTACCCACAATATGATGTAGGGGGCCTTGAAATTCATCACAATGAAAAGAAGGACTCCCCCTCAGGAACCGCCATGACTCTCGCTAAAAAGTTAGTTCAAGAGATTCATCGAAAAAAGCGGGTTCAATATGACAAGATTAATAAAACCCCCAGTCCCGATGAAATTCATTTTGCCTCATTAAGAATGGGATCGGTGCCGGGCACTCACTCTGTTTATTTTGATTCTTCGGCTGATCGTATTACGCTTACCCATGAAGCAAAAGGAAGAGAAGGATTTTCACTCGGGGCAGTCGTTGCCGCCGAATGGCTTCAAGGCAAAAAAGGAATTTATACCATGGAGGATGTGTTCAAATGTTAAGAGGCACCTATACCGCCCTCATCACTCCTTTCAATGACGATCTGAGTATCGATTGGAAAGGATATGAAACGCTCCTCAATTTCCAAATTTCAAGCGGGGTTGACGGGATCATGATTCTCGGCACTACCGGTGAAGCTCCCACTTTAAATAAAGAAGAAGAAGAACAACTAATAAAGAAAGCAGTTGAGATTTGCAAAGGTCAGACTACTTTATTTGTAGGAACAGGCAGCTACAATACTTTAGAGTGCGTCAAAAGAACGCAAAAAGCTAAGGATCTCGGTGCAGATGGAGCTTTGATTGTCACTCCCTACTATAACAAGCCCACACAAGAAGGTCTTTATCAACACTTCAAGCTTGTCGCTGAAAAAACCAAATTTCCTATTTTAGTTTATAACATCCAAGGAAGAACGGGGCAAAACCTAGAGACAGATACGTTGAAGCGATTTATGGATATTCCTGAAATTATCGGTGTAAAAGAAGCTTCAGGCAATATCGTTCAAATGATGGACGTCATTCAATCCGTTAAGCCCGATTTTAGTGTTCTTTCAGGCGATGATAATCTAACGTATCCGTTAATTGCTTTGGGTGGACATGGTATTGTTTCTGTATTGAGCAATCTACTCCCTAGAGAAGTAGTTGAAATGACTCACCTTGCTCTAGAAGGACAATTTGAAAAAGCAAGGGCGCTTCATTATGAGTTACTCCCTTGGTGCAAAGCACTATTTATTGAAACGAACCCAGCCCCTGTTAAATACCTCATGAGCCGAAAAGGCTTGCCGGCCGGAAAAACAAGACTTCCTCTTGTCCCTGTTAAACCAGAAACCGAACAAAAGCTTAATTTATTATGGTCGTACGAAACAGCCACCTTGCAAAATTAAAAGCGGGATACCTTTTTCCTGAAATCAATAAAAGAAAGATGGCCTTTCTTGCTTCCCATCCAGGAGCGATATTAATTAGCCTTGGAATTGGAGATACAACAGAGCCCATCGTTTCTGAAGTTGTTTCTGGATTA
>JAGVJG010000037.1 GCA_020051235.1 Parachlamydiales bacterium
ACATCTAATCCCAACTTTCCTTTAACTTTTGAAACCTCGACAAGTTTTTTCCCGAAATAGGTAAAAAAGGAAGAACCTTTCTGACCGTATTCAGGTGCTGTTCGACTAAAAACTTCAGATACCCATTTTTTCATTTCATCCATGCCTAAATTCTAAGCATTTAATTTTCTTTTGAAAAGTTTAAATCTTTAATTCTTCCTTTTTAACAATTGAATTAATTCGATAATATCTTCCTCTCAAAACCCAATAAACGGAAGACATATGCAAGCAGCCCCAAGAGTAGGACATAATACTACTACTGATTTACAAGGAACCAACTTTCCCAAAGATGCCGAAGGACGCGTCTATCATCTCGTATTGAAAGCGGGTGATATTGCAAATCGCATTTTAGTGGTAGGCGATCCGGATCGTGCAAAATTAGTTAAAAGCTGTCTTGATAATCCTGATAATTGCTTTGAATCGACTTCGAATAGAGGCTTTACGACTTATACGGGGAAGTTTCGTGGTGTACCTGTAACCATTATGTCGACAGGCATGGGCTATCCTATGATGGACTTTGCGGTTCGTGAAATTAGAGCTATCACAGAGGGTCCGATTGCTATCATTCGATTAGGCTCCTGTGGCACTCCAAATAAGGATGTTGCTATTGGAACCGTAGCAGTATCAAGAAAATCTACTGCCGTTAGCATTAACTATGATGGGTATTCCATTCATAGCAAAGAGTCGCCCTTTAAATTTAGCCTGCCAATTGGCCCTACACTTAAACTTCACGATGCTTTATTAGAAGAATTAAGTAAAAGTACTGCGTTTCCAACATTAGAAGCTCCGGATGTTTCTGCAGACACTTTTTATGGCAGCCAAGGAAGAATTGACCCTGCATTTAGAGACGAGAATGAATTGCTTGCTGATGAAATTATGCATAGAGATCCAACTACGGCCTCTTTGCAAATGGAAACTTACCATTTATATTTTCTCTCCGTAATTAATAATTTACGAGATATACATGTGGCCGCTTGCTCAATTGTACTAGCAAATCGTAAAACAGATGAATTCATCTCGATGGATAAAAAACACACCATTGAAGTGCTTTCTGGAAATGCTTGTTTAAGAGCTCTCGTTAACTATCAGTTTTAAGTTTTTCTTGAATTTCTTCGAGGGGAACGAGCGTCCCCTCGTTTGTTATCCCTTCACATTCCATTGCCGCCATCATCCAACTTTCTTCGCTCGTTAAATTCTCTGGCCACCAAGGATAGGTCCGACACTGTACTGGCCGAGCCCTATAAACCTGACACTTGTTGTCTTTAAGAAAAACGCAGTCAAAATTATCCCCATTTTTCTTCTCAACCAGCGCAAGCTTCTGATTTCTCACCCGTATAAACTTCCTCTTAAACAAAGATACATCCATCTTAAGCGCCGCAGCCATCCCCGCCACTTCCCCTTCAGAAACCCAAACAAAGCCCGAGCTCCCGGTGCAGCACTTTCCGCACTGCGTGCACTTAAACTTCAACCCATCCTTGTACCAAGGAAACTTATCGTCCGACACTTTCTAAAAATCCTCTTATTACAGGACAAGGAACTGTACCCATATATTTACGAGTGCCCCCAAATTCCACTAAAAATTTTACTAATTCTAAGTTTTTTGGATTATCTTTGTACTTTAAATTATAGGCAGCCCAATCGAGGGGAGTACCATCTGGCCAATTATTAGCAGAAACTTTAGAAGGTTTTCCGTTTACTAAGGCATTACCTTTTACTAACGCAACCACTGCATCATAATTTCCGTTTATAGCCGCTGTGTGAAGAGCACTGGCATTACCATTTCCACTATCATATATATTTGAAATATATAAATCGGCTTGCCGTTCTATCAAAAGAGTTACAAGCGCTCCGGAACCAAATTCAGCTGCATATTGAATGGGGGTTCTGCCTTTTCCACCACCTGTTAAATTAACAGAGGCACCCATATTCAATAGAATCAGTGCAATGTTATATTGATTTGATCTCGCAGCCCAACTTAAAGCCGTATACTCTCCATCTTTCGAGTTTACACTTGCTCCATAGAATAGAAAAGTGCTAACGGTGCTTTCATCTCCGGCCTTAATTGCAGAAAAAAGAGGGCTCATTCCATCAGGATTGCTTCCATATTTAACTAATAGCGCTAAAACATTACCCATCTCATTTATCGATTTATCGTGAGCTACAAGTTTCTTCTCTTCTCCATTTTTAACAACATATTGATTAATAAGCTGCTCCATCTCATTCAATTTCTTTTTGATTGAGGCAATTTCGCTTTTGTAATTATCAACGCAAGCATCAGTGGAAAATAGTTGAGCAATACAAATAGTAGTAAGTAAACAAATCGTTTTATTCATAGTTCTGTAAGAGTTAAAAATTTGAATTAGTATACTTAATTCATAATTAATTTAACTCTTTAAAACAGGTGTCGATCCAATTGTTGAAGAGGGATTCTTCGATTTTACAGATATGATTTACATGGATGGGGTCAATATCTTGGAGTTGAAGCTCTATTTCTTTGAGGTGGTTTTCTTCTTCAAGGAGGATCGATTTGACATGGATGGGGGAGCGATATCTTTTTAAAATGTGGTCGTAGGAAGTGTAGAGGGAATGGGCGCGAAGTTCTATGGCGTAGGTGATGATGGGGTAGGCCAGGCCTTTAAGTCCGATCTGTTTTAGGTATTGGCAGGTGCGTAGTTCTAGTTGATGGAGGAAGTGATAGGCGCGCCATCCCCCGAGTAGTGAATGGGGGCGGTAATCTTCGATTTTTTTAAGATGCTTTAATTGTTTTTTTAAATAGAAAGCATGCCGAAATTCCTCGGCTGCATGTTTTAAAATTTCTTCCTTTACAAGTGAGGGGTGTTCGTAGGAGGCAATTTTTCTTGCCCCGCAATTTTCAAAATAGGATAGCGTATTTAACCACTTCGCATGAATAAAGGGGTTTTCAATAATTTTTTCGAGTAAGGAATTCATAGATGGTTGAATAGATATGTTGAAGGTCTTCTTCTCCTATACAATAAGGAGGCATAATATAGAGGACATTGCCAAGCGGCCTTATCAAAATTCCCCTTTTTAAGAAGAACTGATAAAGCCGATCTTTAATCGGGTTAAAATAAGAAGCCGTTGAATCGATTTCGACAATCAATATTGTTCCGAATACTTCACATC
>JAGVJG010000022.1 GCA_020051235.1 Parachlamydiales bacterium
AGTAACTTTGCTAAATACATGGCTACTTGTCTCGGCAATGCAACGTCTTTTGTTCTTGAAGAACCTTTTAAATCGCTAACTTTAACTTCAAAGATGGTGGCAACGCTTTTTAAAATTTCCTCTACAGAAATCTTCTTTCGAGGCGCATCTTTTAACATTTCTTTGAGGGTTTTTTCTACTAATTCTTCAGTAATGTTTAGATTTAAAAGACGCGAATGGGCGGAAAGTCTATTTACCGCGCCTTCAAGCTGACGAACGTTATTATAAATATGCTCTGCAATATAAAAGGCGACTCTATGAGGAATCTGTATTCCCTTTTGCTCGGCCTTGTGCTGTAGGATTGCAACACGAGTCTCAAGTTCAGGGACCCCAATATGGGCCACTAAACCACACTCAAGTCTCGCACTCATCCTTTCCGAAAGTTTTAAGTGAGCAGGCGGCTTATCGCAGGTAATAACAATTTGTTTATGCTGGTTGATGAGCGTCTCAAAAGTATTTGTTAACTCTTCTTCGAAATTGAGTCGGTTTTGAAGAAATTGGATATCGTCCACTAAGAGAACATCGACTTCAGATCGGTAAAACCGTTTCATCTTATCAATCGTTTTATTTCGTAGGCTATCAACCAGTTCGTTGATAAAGGCTTCGGTAGTTATGCAATGCACGCGAAGCTTTTTATTATTTTCTCGAATGTAGTGACCAATCGAGTGGAGAATGTGGGTTTTTCCAAGACCTACGCCCCCGTGAATAAAGAGGGGGTTGTAAGAGTGGCCGGGACGAGAAGCAACGCCCATTGCCGCCGACTTAACGAATTGATTCGCAGGCCCTTCGATAAAAGTATCAAATCGGTAGTTAGGATTTAACTTAAGCTCGTAAAGACTTATCTCTTTTTCAGGCTCTTGATTGTCGGATTTTACAAGGGGAGCCGGTTGTTTCTTCTGGGGTGCGGCAACTACAAATTCAATGTTAGGTTCGCCATCTTGTCCAACAGGCAAAAAAGATTTGAGTTCCTTTTTGAAATTAGAAAGTAGGTATTCTTTAACAAAAATATTGGGAATTTGTAATTGAAGCGTTTCATTTGGACTTTCTAAAACGACGATAGGCTCAAGCCAGTTGCCGAATGCGGTTGGAGTCGTGCGACTTTTTACATATTCGAGAAATTGAGCCCAAGCTTCCTGATGAGAAAGGCAAAGCATTTAAAAACACCTACTTTATGAACATTCTTTCCACAGCATTAACACGTGCTGTTTCGGCGGTAGACTCTATCATTCAAAACGAAAAGCTAGCAAGTGAATTATCAACACGAAATATTAACCTATTGAATTTAAACGAACTTATAATAACATAACTTTTATGTATGCCAGACAATCAATAGATGCTTCAGATATTGAAGCGATAGTCCAAAGTCTTAAGGGTGAATTTATAACGAGAGGCCCTAAGGTCAAAGAGTTTGAAGAGTCCTTAAGTAAATATTGCGATGCGCAATATGCAGTAGTTATGAACAGTGGATCAACCGCGCTAGAAGCTTGCTATTTTGCCGCCGATGCGGGGCCAGCGGATAGACTGATTACAACACCCAATACCTTCATCGCAACAATTAGTCGGGGTGTTGATAGAGGAATGACTCCTGTATTTATTGACATCGATAGAAATAACGGAAGCTTCAGTTTAGAGCAGCTTGAATATAATCTCGATTTCCAGTCGACAAGGGGTCGTGAGTTCATTGTGCCCGTACATTTCGCAGGAATTGCGATTGATATGAAAAGGCTAAGCGATAGTTTAAAAAATCCCAATTCCGTTGTAATTGAAGATGCAGCACATGCACTCGGTTCACTTTATCCAAGCGGTGAAAAAGTAGGTTCATGCGCCTACTCCGACATGACTATTTTAAGTTTTCATCCCGCCAAAACGATTACAACTGCAGAAGGCGGCGCTGTCTTAACTAACGATCCAGTTTTATACGAAAAATTGATTTCATTTCGTAATAATGGAATCAAACGAAAGTCGCACTGGGAATACGATTGTGAAGCACTAACCGGCAATTATCATTTCACTGAAATGCAAGGTGCACTTGGGGTCAGTCAAATGAAGCGATTGCCCGAGTTTATCAAAAAGAGAAGAGCGCTCGTTAAAAGATATCGAGAACTTTTCAAAGACTTTGATGGCATAAAACTGTTTACCGATGCACAAGATGATTATACCGCTTTTCATTTGATGGTCATTCAAATCGATTCTGAAAAATATTCCTTTGATAGAACCGAGTTGATTGAAAAGTTAAAGCAAAAAGATGTTGGAACGCAATATCACTACATTCCTTTATATCGACACTCCGTTCTTAAAAAACGATTTGGAGATTTAGAAGAGTATTTTCCTGAGATGGAAAAATACTATAAAGAAGCACTATCTTTGCCTCTTTATTATGATTTAGAGTTAAAAGATGTGGACAGAATTGTAGAAACTCTTAAATTGATTTTAAGATGAACAATTTATATGCCGCCTTCGCTGTCGCACTGGGTATTAGTTCGACAGCCGCTTTTTTAAATAATCAGCCCTTCGACATCTTACTCTTTATTACGACCCTTTTCGCTACCTTTAGTGCACTTGTTGATAATAAGGGGATTTGGGCCACAATATTAAAGTTTATTCTTGCTACGGCACTTATCATCTTCTATCCGATTCCGGGCATCATGTTTTTGCTCGCCATAGCGCTGCCCTTTATTACCTCAAATCCTTTAGCGCTATCCCTTCAAGGACTTTTGCTTCCTCTTTTTGCAGTGACGATTCGCGGAGGGGATCTCCTATTTACTCGCGAGACCATCAGCTTTGCGCTTACCGTTTTCGGCGCCTATGTCATTCTCCTAAACTTTGACCAAAAAAAAATCGCCTACAGCGGACTCGGCATTACCGTCCTCGCCTCCGCCTTCCTCAAAGCCTTCATATTCCTCTTCCCAGCACAACTTTTATTATTATTTACCTTCTTTAAAGCACCAAATAATGTAGGAAGGATTACTTCCTTGGTTTATCTGGTAATGGCAAGCTTCAGTGGATTCTATTTGTATTTACTTCCGCTCATTCAGACGATTAATAATACTATAATTCGTTGGGTTACGGGTTAGCACCTGTCAATTTTTTTTCACCACAGAGCACACAGAGACCACAGAGAGAAAATGAGAGCAGTGAGAAGCTGCAGGGTTTACTCATTGCGGCAGGTAGCCTGCCGCCCTCGCCGGAGGCGAGCATCAATTCAGCTAAATGTATACCGCCCTCCAAGGGCGGGTCTCGAGCGCCCCTACAGGGCGCCACCGAGCCATTTATGGCGTCGGGAAAAATTGCGGATGCGAGCGATGGGCTTAGGTTGTACCTACCCGAGCGAGAGCTGCGTAAGCAGCGATATACGCGATTTTAACCCCGCAAGAAATGGCCTTGGGGAGCGGGGGCGGCAGCCCCGACAAGAACATTAGTCGGAAAATGCGTAAGCATTTTTTGACAAATCTCGAGTAGAAATCTAAGGAACAGTGTGACGAAGAAAATGAATAAATTATCCGTAAGCCATAACAAGCGCTTTAGCAATATTCGAGATCTGAGGGTTTTCTTCATTTTTTAAAATATTGCAGAGCTTGAGGCCTTCATCTTTTTTACCTAGCATAAAAAGTGCCTTCGCTAGATTCAAAAGTGTGGGGGCATGATCGGCTTCAAGTTTGAGTGCGCGATCGAAGGCCTTGATGGCCTTGGCGGGGTTACCGAGTTGAACGTAAAGGGCACCGAGCGTCTGTGCATCATAGGCAGATTCTGGATCAAGAAGGGAAAGAGCTTCAAAGATATCGATCGCGATTTCGTATTTACCTTGTTTAATATATGCGAATGCGGCCATGCGCAGCTCTTCGAGACTATCCTCACTCCATTTGACGCGCTCTCGCCAGTTGACCATTGTCATCCTTGTAAAAACTGCCCGATACGCCCGACAATATAGGCGATCATGCTATTGATTTTGTCGATTTGATTGAAACATCTTAAAAGAACTGCTTTTTCCCTTTCTTCTTCAGGGGTGGAGCAGGGAGTTTGAGCAATTTCCTCATAGAGGGCTTCTTGCTCTTCGGCGGATCCAAGGCTTGGGGCGAGTCGAGAAAAGGTGAAGGGAGATCGTCTTTGTGAATAATACCTTTTCGGAGCGTAGAAGAATGCCCAAACGGTCGGATAAACTTCTGTAGGGAAGATTAACGCTAACTGTTCCGGGGACGGAATGTTAGTCATTACTTGAACTTGCGGCTGCACCCCTTGGGACTGTTCGATCTTAATCGGGTTAAGTTCGATCATCCGCATTCTTAAAGCGTAGGCGTTGTTCACAGAAATGTCGAGATTATCAATGGTTTCTGCCATACTTATATATTAGCACAGCCCGGGTAATTTATCATGTCCTTCCCCCATCAAAGCGTTTTACTCAATGAAGTTGTTGATTTATTTAAAGATAAGCAACTTAAGATCTTTATAGATGCCACCCTCGGTGCGGGAGGACACTCCATAGAGCTTTTGAAAGGACATCCCGAAGTTAAAAAATGGATAGGCATCGATCAAGATATCGATGCGTTAAACATTGCAAAAGAGCGACTTAAAGATTTTCCCGTAGAATATAAAAATGTGAATTTTTCTCAAGCCACGCTTCCTAATACAGATGGCATTTTAGCTGATTTAGGCGTGTCTTCCATGCAATTTGATCAGGCCGAAAAAGGTTTTAGCTTCCGATTTGAAGGGCCGCTCGATATGCGAATGGATAGAAGACGCGAGCTAACCGCTGAAATTATTGTGAATGAGTGGGAGGAAAAAGAGCTTGTTCGAATTTTTAAAGAGTATGGCGAAGAACAAAAAGCAAAGTTTGCTGCCCGGGCCATTATTAAAGGTCGTCCATTTTACACTACGACAGAACTGCATGATTGTTTACAAAAAGTCCTATATAATCCGCGCTCAAAAATAAATCCGGCAACCAAAGTTTTCCAAGCTTTGAGGATTGCTGTGAACGATGAGCTAGAAGTGATTAAACAGTTTATTCCTAAAGCGATCGCGGCTTTAAATAAAGGCGGGCGTTTAGCCATTATAACTTTTCATAGCTTGGAAGATCGCATTGTTAAGCAAAGTTTTCAGGATTTAGCAAGCGATAAGGTTACGACTTCAGGGTTAGGAGGGCTATTTTTAGAGAAAGAGCCTCTTGTGAAGTTGATTAATAAAGGCATTGGACCTACCGAAGAAGAGATTAGGTTGAATCCTCGAGCGCGATCCGCTAGATTACGTTGCGTGGAGAAACTATAATGCCCGTCCGAGTTATATTAGCCATTGTAGCTACTGCGCTTTTGCTAGTATTATACATTGAAAAAATCAATCAGTTAACCACCCTTCGTTTACAACTTCCTCAGCTAGAAAAAAACTTAAAAGAACTGGAAGAAGAAAATAAGCGCCTTAAATTTGAGATCGGACAGTTTGAATCTCCTCTTTATTTGATGGAGCTTTTGAAAAAACCTGAGTTCAGTCACTTAAAATTCCCCCAAGCCAATGAGGTCGAAAAACGGTGAAAAAACGGCTTGTCATATTAGCTATAACCGTTCTTGCCTTTTTTAGTTTTTTGATCCTTACTTTTTTTAAACTCCAAGTAACTGAACACGATAAATGGGAAAGGCTTGCAAGAAAGCAGCACTATTTTATTTTAAAAGAAGCGCCAACTCGCGGCATATTTTACGGAACTTCTCGAGCAAGACCAGGTCAAAAAGAGACGATCTTACCTTTGGTCGCTGAAATAGAAAAATACCACTTATATATAGATCCCGAATCGATTCCCAATAAGCTAAAAAAAGGAATGATTGCCTTTTTAGCTGAGACACTCGGAATAAAAGACATCAAATCATTTGCAAAAGATTTTTATCGGAAATCTCGGTCTCGCAGATTAAAGATGTGGCTTGAGAAAAGTGAAAAAGAAGAAATTTTAGAATGGTGGTTCCCTTATGCAAAAAAAGGGAAAATTCCTAGTAATGCTCTTTATTTTGCTCCCGATTATCAAAGGTCTTATCCATTCGGTAAATTATTAGGACAAGTATTGCAAACAACACAGTCATTAAAAGATGAGAAAACTGATAAAGCTATCCCCACAGGAGGGCTTGAACTTACTTTTCAAGATGTGTTGACAGGTACAATGGGCAAAAGAAGGATGATGCGATCGCCGCGTAATCCTTTAGAAACGGGAGATGTTTTAGAGGAGCCGGAAGCCGGAGCTGATGTCATTTTAACGATCGACCCTACTTTACAATCAATTGCCGAAGAAGAGCTCCAAAAAGGGGTTAAGAAATGTAAAGCCAAAGCGGGCTGGGCGGTTATGATGGATCCCCAGACGGGTGAAATTTTAGCTTTAGCTCAATATCCATTTTTTGATCCCAGCCATTATAGCGATTATTTTGCAGATCCTCTTTTAAAAGATGCGACAAGAGTAAAGGCGATATCGGATGCAAATGAACCCGGTTCAGTCGTTAAGCCTATAAACATGGCGATCGGATTATTGGCCAACTCAGAATTAAAAAGGAAAGGACTTGCGCCTCTCTTCAATCCGGATGAAAAAATCGATACGTCTAAAGGGAATTTTAAAGGCAGATCTAAACCGATTACCGATACCCATTTTCACCATTATTTAAATATGTGGATGGCTATTCAAAAGTCATCCAACATTTATGTAGCGCTCCTAATTGATAAAGTGATTCATAAAATGGGAACGGATTGGTATCGAAATACTTTAAGGGACACTTTTGGATTCGGAGAGAAGACAGGTATTGAGCTGCCTGGAGAAACAAAAGGCAAGCTTCCTCTTCCGGGAAAAAAGCATCCCAATGGGGCATTTGAATGGTCGCTTGCGACTCCTTATTCGCTCGCTATGGGATATAACCTTCAATTAAACACGCTGCAAATTTTAAGAGCGCATAGTGT
Source organism: Parachlamydiales bacterium (assembly GCA_020051235.1). GTDB lineage: Bacteria > Chlamydiota > Chlamydiia > Chlamydiales > Parachlamydiaceae > CAZABG01. The sequence continues at coordinate 6,955 of JAGVJG010000022.1, forward strand.
GATTGCATCAAGAGGCTTGCTTGTCAATCCTCATATCGTCAAGAAGATCGTTAAAGGCGATAAAATTCTTTATGAATTTAATAAACCTCCAACACAGGTGCTTGATAAAGCCATAGCTGAACAAGTTGTAAAAGCAATGAAATTTACAACGAAGCCGGGAGGAACGGCAAGAAGAGGAGATATTTGGGGTTATACCGAAGGGGGAAAAACTTCTACATCCCATAAACTGGAAGGCGCTCGTTATTCAGAGAACAAGCACATTGCAAATTTTGTTGGATTTTCGCCGGTTAATAATCCCGCCTTTATCCTGGTTATTACGATGGATGAGCCTGAATGCACCTATCTTCCTGGAATTGGGAAGAATCACCATGGGGGAAATGCTTGTGCCCCTGTCTTTAGAGAAATAGGAAGACGATCTTTAGAGTATTTGGGAATTGAAAAGGATGATCCTTATGGCTATCCAATGCAAGATCCCCGCTATAATCTAGAAAAAGCCGATACGATGTTAGAGGCTAAAAAGTTGCAAGAAATGTATGAATCGTGGAATAAAAAACACTAATTTAAGATGAAATTAAAAAAATTAATAAAAGACATTTCAATTAACGAAATCAAAGGCTCGAAAGATGTTGAAATAACGGGAATTTCCGTTAATTCAAAATTAGTTGCGCCCGGTCATTTGTTTGTCGCGAAAAAAGGACATTTAGATGACGGAACAAAATATATTCCTGAAGCGGTTCAAGCAGGAGCTGTAGCCATATTAACCGATCTATACGATCCTAGTTTAGAAGTAACACAGATTATAGATTCTCAAATTGCAGAAAAGGAAGCTTTGATAGCTGCTACCTTTTACCAATTCCCTTCAAACGAATTATTTATGATTGGTATTACGGGTACAAACGGAAAAACGACCACTTCTTTTTTAGTAAAATATTTACTCGATCAATCAGATTCTTTGTCAGGTTTGATTGGAACGATTGAATATATCATCGGAACCCATCGTTATTCAGCGACAAGAACCACCCCCGACGTAATTTCTAATCATAAAATGTTGAGGGATATGCTAAATCATCACTCGAAATGTTGTGTGATGGAAGTTACCTCTCACGCACTCGATCAAAACCGCGTTGAAAAAATTGATTTTGATGTGGCTTTGTTTACCAATTTGACGCTTGATCATTTAGATTATCATGGTTCAATTGAAAAATATGCCGAGGCAAAAGCTAAATTATTTGAAGGCCTTAAAAAAGAAGCGACCGCTTGCATCAATTGTGACAGCCCCTACAGCGAAACTATGGTAAAAAATTGCAAAGCCAAAATAATCCGTTATGGCTTTAGCGAAAAAGCAGATTTAAGAGCTTCAGATATTGTATTGTCTCCAACAGGGACATCGTTTAATTTAATTTATCAAAATAAAACCTATCCTGTGAGAGTTCCGCTAGTCGGAAGGTATAATGTACTTAACGTTCTTGCTGCAATATCCGCCCTTATTGCCTACGGAAAAACCGTGGAATCGCTATTGCCGATAATTAAAAATTTTCCTCAAGTTCTCGGACGAATAGAGCCTGTTCCTAATGATCTTAATCTCAATATAATTGTGGATTTTGCTCATAGCGACGATGCTTTAATCAATGTTTTAGAGTGTTTGAACGAATTTAAAAAGGGCCGGATTATTACAGTATTTGGATGCGGTGGAGATAGAGATCGTACGAAGCGCCCAAAAATGGCAGCAGCGGCAGAGCTCCATTCAGATATTTGTATCGTTACAAATGATAATCCTCGCAGCGAAGATCCCACTACCATTGCCAATGAAGTCATTAGTGGATTTACAAAAAACAACTATCTTGTCGAATTGGATCGAAGACTCGCTATTAAAAAAGCAATTGAACTTGCAACGGCAGATGATATCATTTTAATAGCAGGCAAAGGGCACGAAACTTATCAAATTTTCCAACACAAGACCTGTGAATTTGATGATCGAAAAGTTGCTCTCGAAATTATTGAGGAAAAACTCGCGCGCGTATGAAACGATTTCTCCTTCTTTTATTATTATTTCTAGCGGGCTGCCAATCGAAATATCCGATTGAGAGAGCTCGCTATGTAGCCCCTCTTGATACTACCGTTGCTTATGAAAAGCCGCGTAATTTCTCCACTAGTAAGGGGCTAATCATTATTGATCCGGGTCATGGGGGTGAAGATGAGGGAACTAAGTCACTCACAAAGCCCGTTTATTCAGAGAAATCTTTTAATTTAATTACGGCCAAGTTTCTAGTCTCTTACCTGAGACAAATGGGCTATAAAGTAATGATGACGCGAACAGATGACACCTTTATTCCTTTAAAGACGCGTTATGAATTTGCGAATAATCAAAAACCGCTTCTATTTGTTTCTGTTCATTATAATGCAGCTGCCTCACCCGAAGCGAAAGGGATAGAGGTATTTTACTATCGTTCCGATGATAATAAAGATCGGACACAGGCTTCAAAAAAACTAGCACAGTCGACACTTAACCAATTGCTCACCGTTACCCAGGCGAAATCCCGCGGCGTTAAGCACGGAGATTATGCTGTCATCCGCGAAACCAATATTCCCGCCATCTTGGTGGAGGGGGGGTTCTTATCGAACGAGGAAGAGCTGAGGAAAATCAAGGATCCTGAATATCTCAAACAGATTGCTTGGGGGATTTCTCAGGGGATTGATGGTTATTTAAGCGGACAGCGCCAAGGAATATAAATTTAATTCCTTTGCTCAGCTTACGTTCATCCGATTCCCGCAGGGACAAAAAAGAAGAGGGTTAATTCTTATTCAATGTCACCGAATTCATTAGATTTCTACTCGAGAGTCGTCAAAAAATGCTGACGCATTTTCCGACCAATAAACTTGTCGGGGCTCCGCCCCCGCACCCCAAGGCCATTTCTTGCGGGGTTAAAATCGCCCTAAGCGCTTGCTGACGCAAGCTATCCGAGTGTGCCTACGCACTACCCATCGCGATTTATGACGATTTTTCCCGTCGCCATAAATGGCTCGGTGGCGCCCCTAGAGGGGCGCTTTCAACCCGCCCTTGGAGGGCGGTATACAATTAGCTGAATTTACACTCGCCTCCGGCGAGGGCGGCAGGCTACCTGCCGCAATGTGGCCGCCCTTCAAGGGCGGGTTTATGCGGAGCTTTAGCTCCGCCCCGAGCCATTTATGG
>JAGVJG010000116.1 GCA_020051235.1 Parachlamydiales bacterium
ATCTGCTCTTCAATTTGTTGATTACGTCACTTGGTTTGATGAAACAGACCCCATCGCGCTACTTGAAAAAATTAAACCCGACGTCCATGTTAATGGAGCAGAGTATGGGGCAAAGTGCATCGAAGCCGACACGGTTAAAAAACATGGCGGTCGAGTTGAAATTGTACAATTAGTTCCCGGTTTATCGACTTCGGAGATAATTAAGAAAATATGCGCTTCCTCATAGAAACTGAGAATCCCGACCTGGCAAAATCTTTTTCTTCCTATTTAAAAACCATTCCTATCGAACATATGCTTGAGGTGGTTAAAGTTTCCGATTGGGGAAATCCTTCTTATGGCCAACAAAGCTATAAAATTTGGATTGAAGACGAAGATCAATATGATCGAGCCATTGATCATTGGAATCTTTTTATTAAAAATCCTCAAGACCCTTCTTTTCAAAGAGAAACTCCCCCTCAATTTAACCCGTTTAGACCTCAAAAACTTAAACAGGTGACTCAGGAAATTCCGGCTCCCTTTACGAATTTTCTAATTGGGCTTTGTGTAGCTCTTTTTATTTTATCCCAATTTACCTCGAAGCACATCGAACACAGTGGCCAAGTTTTAGACTATATTGCATCGCCTGTAGAAAGAACGCTCTTATTTGACTATCCCGCAAGAGCTGAAAAAATGGGTGAATTGGTCGACACTTATGGTTTAACTAATTGGCCGAGCGAAGCCCATAATTTTAAAGACCAAATCATATCTACCCCTATTTTTAGAGGGGCAAATGATATGGCTATTGCAAAATTGAAAAATGAACCTTTACCCGAGAAAGCTCCCCTCTTTGAGCGCATCAAACAAGGAGAGTATTGGAGACTTTTTTCTCCCATCCTACTTCACGCCAATTTGATCCATCTTTTCTTTAACATGATGTGCGTTTTGGTTCTGGGAAAAGAGATGGAGCGGATGATTGGGATAAAAAAAATGATCGTTTTTATTTTGATTACAGCTGTTTTCTCCAATAGCGCCCAATATTTGATGTCTGGCTATCGCTTTGTAGGTATATCAGGTGTTATTTGCGCGATGCTTGCTTTTATAGCGGTCAGGCAGCGAATCGCTCCATGGGAAGGATATAAACTTGAACGATCAAGCGTTATATTCATGCTCACATTTATCTTTGCGATGACCGGTTTATCCTTAATAGGGTTTTTAGCTGATATTTATAATTTTTCCTTTATAGCTACCCCCATCGCAAATACGGCCCATTTAACGGGATTACTTGCGGGCTTTTTGCTTGGGAGAAGTTCTCTCTTCCAATGGAAAGGGTAAAATCAGTATCTTCTTCCCATGAGCGTACGAGATTTAATAATAATGGGTTGTTCAAGCCAACAACCAACGCGTTTTCGCAACCATGGCGCCTATCTTTTAAGATGGAATGATGAAGCCTTTCTTTTTGATCCGGGCGAAGGCACCCAACGTCAATTTATTTTTGCAAACGTCGCTCCCCCTTGTGTAAATCGAATTTTCATTTCCCACTTCCATGGCGATCACTGCCTAGGGCTGGGTTCATTCTTAATGAGATTGAACCTTGACAAGGTTACCCACGAAATCCACGTGTACTACCCTGCGTCAGGTAAAAAATATTTTGATCGACTACGCTACGGAACGATTTACTACGAACAAATTAAGGTGGTTGAACACCCCATTTCTCACGAAGGCATTGTCGAAGACGAGGGCAAATTCAAAATTGAAGCGCGCTTCCTCGATCACGGTGTGGATAATATTGGCTGGAGAATCACCGAATCGGACACTCGCAAATTTGATAGAGAAAAATTAGATGCTTATGGAATTAAGGGGCCTATGGTCTCAGAACTACAATCCAAGCAATCGATCGTTGTCAATGGACAGACAATCACTCTCGATCAAGTCTCGTCAATTAGACAAGGAGACTCCGTCGCAGTCGTAATCGATACAAAAAAATGCAAGGCTGCCGTCGATCTCGCAAAAAATGCCACCCTTTTCCTTTGTGAAAGTACCTATTTAGAAACTGAGCGCGATCTTGCAGAAGATCATTATCATCTAACTGCAAAACAAGCGGGTGAGATAGCAAAAGAAGCGAACGCGAAGAAACTAATATTAACTCACTTTTCAGCTCGTTATCCTTCCGTAAAGCCTTTTGAAGATGAAGCAAGACTTGTTTTCCCGAATAGCTATTCGGCTGAAGACTTAAAAGTGTTTCCTTTTCCGAAGAACCCATGATCGAGAATTTCTTAGAGTATCTTTCATCAGTCAAAGATGCCTCTCCCCATACTCTAAGAAATTATGGAATCGATTTGCGTGATTTTTTTAAGTTCGTCAAAATCCCCTTAGAATCGATAGAGAGAAAACATATTCGTGAGTATCTCGCTTCCTTATACGAAGCAAAAAAGACGAAAAAAACGTGCGCGCGAAAACTATCTTCTCTTAGATCGTATTTTCATCATGCGGTAGGCCAAAAATGGATATCGGTAAATCCGATCGAGGATATTGAACTGCCTAAACTAGAAAAAAAGCTGCCCCCGATGATTTCGTATGATCAGGTGAAGGTGCTTTTTGATCAACCTGATCTTTCAGATTATCTCGGACGTCGAGATCGAACCATGATGGAATTGCTCTATTCCTCCGGTCTGCGTGTATCTGAGCTCGCCTCTCTCGATAAAAAAGATGTCGATTTCGCTGAAAATCTAGTCAGGCTAAAAGGAAAAGGGAAAAAAGAGAGAATCGTCCCGTTCACCCCGAATGCGGGAGAATGGCTTACAAAGTATTTAAGTGATGAGGAAAGATTCGAAAAAGATAAGTCAGCGATCTTCTTAAACCGATTTGGGTCCCGACTGACCACACGCTCCGTTGATCGGCTTTTTCTTTCCTACTTGAAACGCTCCGGCATGTCACAACGGATTACTCCCCACACCATACGCCACACCATCGCAACTCACTGGCTTGAAAACGGAATGAACTTGAAAACGATCCAACTACTTTTAGGCCATAGCAATCTTGCAACCACGACCATATACACTCAAGTTTCAACGAAGTTGAAGAAAAAGGTGTATGATGAAACTCATCCAAGAGCGAAATAGAACTTAATAAAATCTTAATAAAGATATGTATAATATTTGTTATGAATATTAATTTATCTTGTTTCAATTATCCTGAAAACTTATCTCCTGAATTAATTTCTAATATTGAAAAGAAAATGCGTCCAGGAGCTTTGAGTATAGACGGTTTTTTAGATATGGATGAAAGCCTAATCGTAAGGCGCAACAACGACCGAACACTCGTTCTATCTCTTCAAACCACCGAAAGGAATATTGCCAATCGGCTGAATCAAATCATAAAAAAAGCCTGGTCAGTCATTAATCGAGAAGGAAAGTATGCTCCTGTTTCTCTCGAAAAAAAATTTGAGGTTACGATCACAACCTTTGGCGGTCATCAAGAGTGCCCTTTTGGTTGCGAGGAGAGTAAGGTTCGCCTAGAAGCCTATTACGATGTTTGCATAAAAAATGTCGTAAATAACCAAGCGATGAAGATTTCAGGTATGATGGTACATCTTATTGGAGAGCATGGATTTTTTGAAGGAAACGTCTCTTATCGAACCGAACCTTACGCCTTAGTCTCTCTTTTAGACATTCAGCCTCATCAGGAATATCCTCTCAAAACTCACATTGTTCAGAGAATCTTTAGAAGAGAAAGATATGCCCGAAGAAGTTGGCCCCAACAATTTTATGAATTGTGGAATTCCGCTAAAGGCCAAAAAGAACAACTTATCTGCGGAGAGGTTAAAGCATATTATATCGAAGATAAAAACAAGTGGTATGAGCCGAAGTTTCCAGATAGAACAGTCGCTCAGATTTTTATTTGCAACATTACAGGAGAGAAGCTTCCAAAAAAAGCAACCCTATTTGGACACGTATATGATGAATTCTTTAGTATCTCGGAAGACATAACCGTTCAAGTTTTAGACATAAGAAACATAGAAGAAGCCCAAGTTGATCCTGAAGATCACTTGATCGACATCTAATTCGCAAATCGGGCGGCGTAATAATCGCCCGAAAAAGTGCGCCATTCCATATTCTTGGAGAGTACGACTCCAACTGTTTCCATGACGTTCGCGGAGCGTGCTATACGAGCTTGCGACTTCCCCTTTTTAGCTGCGCTTGTCGCTTTCCTAAACCTCATGTGGGAGGTGATGGAAGCTTCAGAGCCGGGAACCACTTTCCCTTCCTCATCAAGTGCATGATTGGATACAACTAGCGCTTCGTTCTCCTTTAATCGGCGGATGATGACAGGCTTTACTTTATCAACATGGAATTGGAAGTTCGCAGCCGTCTTTCTATCAACCACTGTTAAATGGCAGGAAGAGGCAGGAAGGTGGGTTTTAAGATATTCTTCTGCGCTTGCAACTGAATCACAGTTTTCAATTACTTCTCGGGCAATGAGTCCATACGGAGTTCCCCCTACACTTTTTGACCCAAGCTCATTGATAATGACCTCAAGTCCCCTATCATTCTTAGCGGTCAAGTCATGTATAACGCCAGGGAAAGTATGAACGGTAATTTGACGGCCATCGGGTGCAAAATATCTTTTTTCAATCATGTTTCGACCGGCTCTATCAAGTGAGGGCCAATCAAGATTACGGGTAACGAGCATATCGTCCCCTTTCTTTTGCACTACGGTGGTGCAACCAATGTTATTGTAGAAAGGAAGACCAAAAATTTTGCGGCATCCAATCGATTTATAGATATCGAGTAACTTATGAGCTAAAATAATGTCATCGGTAAAGTCGTAGAAGGGATGACCCTTCTCTTGACAATACTGTTTGTAACCTTTAGCAAGACCTTTAATTTCTTTTAAGAAAGGTTCAGGAATAACGACTTTTTTAAGACCTTCTCTCAAACGTTTGCCTGAATAATCTCCGCAAAGCAAGCTGGAGAAGAATCTAAGGGGGCCTATAACATCAAAAGCAACTTCTTCAATCGATTCACCTAAAATGTAGCCTTGAGCAATCCCCATCTTCTCTGGATCATTATCTGTAAGCTCTAGAATAGGCTTTTTATTTTCATCATAGAAGAGCCTACCCCATTCATGCGTTCGGGGTTCAAATTCTTTAAAAGGCCTAGTACCCACGGGTATTCCAATAGCGCCAAGAATAGGGGCCATAGTGAGATAGAAAATGACATGTCTATAGCGAATCATGACGGACGAGGCCATCAAAGCCCCTGCTAAAACGGTGGCTCCGGCAATCGGCAATACAACAGGAGCCGAAACGATTGAGACAGCGAGTGCCCCAAGAGCTGCCATAGCAAGTCCCGTAACCATTAAAATTTTTGAATTTTGGGCAACGAATCTACCCGTATGAATTGAAATATCAGACAGAATTTTTTGCATAGCGCGAGAAAGTATAATCAATAGTTATTAAGAAAGTATTAAGAATTTGCCTCTTTTGATAGAATTTTTGGACATGATTACGCTTAGCAAAATTTCTAAAAAATTTGGTATTAAGGTCCTCTTCGAAGACGTTACCCTTACCTTTAACGAAGGCAATCGTTATGCCTTAACAGGGCCTAATGGCGCCGGAAAATCGACTCTTCTAAAAATTATTATGAAGATGGTTGAACCCGATAGCGGGACGGTGACCCTTCCTAATAAAGTGGGTATTTTACGTCAAAATATCGAAGATTATGCTGATTTCCCTGTTCTTGACTGCGTAATCATGGGTAACACCAGACTTTGGGATGCCCTGAAAGAGCGTGATAAACTTTATGAAGTTGAAATGACCGATGAGGTCGGCATGCGCCTCGGAGATCTAGAAGGGGTTATTGCAGAAGAAGACGGCTACAGTGCCGAGAGCAACGCAGAAGTTATTTTGGCGGGTATGGGCATTCCTCATGAATACTTCTCAATGAAAATGAAAGAAATTCCTACCGATATGCAGTTTAGGGTTCTTCTTTGCCAAGCCCTCTTCGGTGATCCACAAGCCCTTCTTTTGGACGAGCCTACCAACCACCTCGATATGGAATCTATCGGTTGGCTTGAACAATTTTTATTTAACTATAAAGGAACGCTCATCGTTATTTCCCACGATAGGCACTTCCTTAACTCCGTTGCCACACACGTTGCAGACATTGATTACGAAACGATCATTTTATATCCCGGCAACTATGATGAAATGGTCGTCACGAAAACGCAGGTGCGTGACCGTGCGGTGAACGATGCAAAATCTAAAGAGAAAAAAATTGCTCAGTTAAAAGATTTCGTGGCGAAATTCGGAGCGGGAACCCGCGCAAGCCAAGTTCAGTCCCGCATGAAAGAAATTGAGCGTTTAAAACCTCAAGAACTTAAAGAATCAAACATTGATCGCCCCTACATCCGCTTCATCCCAACCGATAAAAGTCCGGGTCAAATCATTTTAAAGCTGGAAGGCGTTAGCAAGAGTTATGATGATTTAAAAGTTATTGAAAAGCTTAACTTAGAAGTCATGCGCGGTGATAAAATAGGGATCATTGGACCCAACGGTCTAGGTAAGACAACACTCGTCAAAATGCTTGCAAAAGTATTGGAACATGATCGCGGTAAACTTGAACATGGCCATAACACTCAAATTAGTTACTTTCCTCAAAATCACGGTGATATTGTTGATAAAAAAGAAAATATTACTGCCTTTGATTGGCTAAAAAATCGTCGCCCCAACATCTATGATCAAGACATCCGATCGGTACTTGGGAAAATGCTTTTTGGTGGAGACGACGCGTTCAAGAAATTAGGCGCACTTTCCGGAGGGGAAACGGCTCGACTTATCCTTGCAGGCATGATGCTCGAAGATCATAACGTATTGATACTAGACGAGCCCAATGGCCACCTTGACTTAGAGGCCGTGTCTGCCTTAGGATGGGGTTTAAATGAATATAAAGGAACGGTCATTGTAGTTAGTCATGACCGAGACCTTATTAGCCACGTTGCAAAAAAGATCATTGTTTTTGAAGACAATGGCATTACGGTCTATCAAGGATCGCTTGATGAGTATTTAGCAAAAAAGAGTAGTTCATGAAGAAAAAGAAAGATGCTTTGAATCCGGCAATAACTCGATTTCCAACGCCGATCAATTTTAAAGCTCTTGATAAAAGTAATGGCGAGAAAATCAAAACGATTGCGACTCACTTTAGAGCGATCATGGAAACGCTTGGGCTTGATCTTACGAACGACTCTTTGAAGGATACCCCTCAAAGGGTCGCAAAAATGTATGTGAATGAGATCTTCTCTGGACTTGATCCTGAAAACTTTCCCGACATCAATTTCTTTCCGGAAGAATTTCACCACGAACATCGCGCGAATACCGTCCTCGTTAAAGTTTCGTTCACCAGTTTTTGTGAACACCACTTTGTTCCCATGCGAGGATTTGCTTATGTTTCCTACATTCCAGGTAAGCAGCTTATTGGCCTTTCTAAAATCCCTCGTATAGTTCGTTACTTCTCGCACCGCCCCCAACTTCAAGAAAGGATGACCGCTCAGATCGCGGATAGCCTTTCCATCCTACTAGAAACCGATGACATTGCCGTTTCGATCATTGCCAAACATTATTGCGTAGTGACCCGCGGAATCGAGGATACCGCCAGCAACACCATCACGAACGTACTCCGCGGGGAATTCGACCGGAACGACCAGATACGCCGCGAATTCTTCGAAGGCATTAATCGCGAACTCAAAGAAATATAGTTCCCCCAATCATACCCGTGCCCGTGCCCGCGTGCGTGCCCGTGCCCGATTCCCGCAAGACAAAAAATGAAGGTTAATTCTTATTAACCGATTCAGAATTCATTAATTTTCTACTCGAGAGTTGTCAAAAAAAAGCGAAGCTTTTTTCCTGACGAATGTTCTTGTCGGGGCTCCGCCCCCGCTCCCCAAGGCCATTTCTTGCGGGGTTAAAATCGCCCTAAGCGCTTGCTGACGCAA